>NZ_BAAAEH010000004.1:0-25826 GCF_039522915.1 Sphingomonas oligophenolica | reverse complement strand
AAGCCGACACGCCATGACCAACCGCCGACCAAACCCGAACACCAACCTCGTGAATAAGACGGGTTAGAAGGGCTCTATCAATGGGGTTCGAAGAACGCAGCAGAACAACAGGTCATTTGAATTCACCGAGCGTCAAAACGGCTCCGCTGTACCTGTAAAGATAAAAGCGTTCGCGGTCGGCACCCTGCTTGAGGACGCAGGTCCCTTCCCGGTTCCAACCGGGCGGCGCATGGTCGTTCTCCCCGTTATGAGACAACCAACGAATCACCTCAACCCGCACTTTCCTTGCAAATTCAGCATCATACATGTATGATGGAAGTATGAGCGTAGATTAGCGCTCGATAATAAAAACATATGGCGCGACAAATTATCATTATCGATTATTCAACCGCTCGCGTTATCGGTCGAGAGTTACCAGAAGAAAGGATTAGCGACGCGGAGGAAGAGTTCGAGGCCGTCTGTAACGCCGAAAGGCTGCGCGCGAGCGATTGCAGTTTTATCTCCAATGTCGAACTCGACCTTGATATCGACTTTACCAAGAGTGTATCCATTTAATCGATATGGAAAATCTAACCATCACTATTACCGAAGCTGCGGATGAATCAGGATACCTCTACGACGTGTACGCGTGTGACGCGCACGAGGTCGTAGAAGGAATGGAGAGCGAAGGCGGTGGCCTATGCACCGGCGAGATAGAAGACGCTCTCAAAATGGCCGTCGAGCTCGCGCAGCGGGTCATGTTCCGAAGTCGCATAGACGTACGGCAGAAGGGAACGCCGCTTGAGGGAACCGAAACCTGTAAGTGGTGCGGCAAGGACGTCTTTCCTGACGCAGAGGGCAAGTGCCTTGAATGTGAACTACCAACCGACTGACCAGCATGAAGCCCCACGGCAATGTGCCGCGCGGCTTCCTTTTACCCGAACTTTTCCAGTAACGACCTTTTCATGACAATCAAAAAAGACATCACTCTGAGCGAGCATATGCGTCGCGCCGTCAAAGCCCGATGGGCAAAGACTACGCCCGAACAGCGATCCGAATACGCCAGGAAAATGGTCGCCGCGCGCGAAGCCAAGCGGCAAAAGCCGACGAATCCATCATAGCGTTACGAGTTCCGACCCGCGCCCGGGGCTAACGTCAGCCGGATTAGAACAAATCATGAACATATATCGGATTGCTGTTGGACACTGCGGCGTTGTCACCAGAAAGAAGCAGTATGCACGCGAAGAGCAGCAACATGCCGGGATGCTAAGCACTATGCCTCCTCACACCAACTGTGCATCGCCCGTCTAAGGCTCACGACCCAAAACGGCGGCATTCGGCCTTCAACGGCGATCTCGGCTGAGATATGCGGTCCTGTATGCAGATGAACCATGCCCCTGATCTGCCGCATTTCGGCAAGCAGTTCGAATATCATGGCCCATCGGGAATCCTCACCTTTCGTATCGACGTCCAAGAATACACGCATGACGGGCACGTGATGCTGAGCGGTATCTGCGTCGAAGGATCGGAGACGTATGAGACCGGCCACACCAAGAATTGCCGGGGCGAGTTCCTCTCCGTCTTCGTGACCGAAAGCGACTATATGCGACTCACGAACGCTCGGATCTTCTGACATATCCCAAATTGATGAGAGAACGCGGGAGAACATCAACGCCGTGGCGAACGTCGTTTCAGCCATCAGCCCTTTCAGAGTGACCGGGCGCAGGCGCAACGCCGCCTAGCGGCGCCCGCCGCCGTCAATGCGTTCGTCAATCGACGCGGCTACTGCGGCAAGACGGTCGCCCCGGTCGTCGGCTGATCGAGGTGCGAAGATAGAGCCGGCGATCACGTTGTTTCGGGAACCTGGTTCGCCGAAGATGAAGCTGTCGGTCTCGTCGCTGCGCTCGCCATATCGGACGATATAACCAGAGCCCATTTCGCGAGCCTTTGCCTGCGCCTCATCCTGTGTCGGAAAGAGGCCGACGAAATGCCAGGGTGACTCTCGAACAACGCCCCATCCGATCAAGGTTTTACCATCAATATAGGCCACGTGGTTTCTCCTCTCTTCCCATATATAGGGAGTCGCGGTGGCGAGTGCCCGTGGAATCCGCCTTTCCAAATAGCGTCCGAAATGGACGCATCTTCGTGTAGCATCCCTTGAATATTTAGATGATGTGGCATTTGTTCCCCTTGGGGGAAGCAACATGCAACTCAAGCTCCGGCGCTCACAAAAGACCGGTGGCATGGTAACTACCAATGCCATCTTCTGCCTTGATGCGCGGGTCGAATTCACCCCTGACGAGCAGCGGAACATCACCCGATACAAGCTCGGCAGCCAGGTCATCTACAACAGCGAAGCCCAGCTGCGGCTTCTCAACAAGAGCGAGGCGCATCTAGATGGCACGGCGCGCGGAACCCTCAAATCGCTTGCCATCACAGCCTTTGCGCTCACCAAACTCCGGGTAACCGTAAGCAGCCTGCAGCGGGGACAGCACATCGAGTGCAAGACGCTCGATGAGCTCCTCGGCGCGGAAAATGCGATTTACGAGGCCTGCAATAACTTGAAGGGATACCTCGCCACCGCCGCCACCTTCGACGGCCGCGAGGTGCTCATCGAGTTCGATGGCGATCAGCCCACCGTCGTCGCCCAGGCCACGACGCCGCAGCCGCAGCTCATCGCGCCGGCGCCAGCACCAACCGCGCAGCCGGAATATGCCCACTACGAACAGCACGATTGGGAGCCGGAGCCAGGGCCGTCCGGCCCCGAATATGTCGCAAGGCCCGAAACCTTCGGGCTTCCCTTCGATTGGGATGATCCGGACACCCGCCGGAACATCTTGGTCGCAGGCGCCGTCCTCGTGGCGATTGTCCTGCTCTACACGCTGCATCTCGCGTGAGCGAACCGTCCACATACACGCCTCTCTCTCGCCGCTTCACCAACGAACGCGCCCGTGAGATTGCGGAGACCGAGCGATTATATGACTGGGTGAGAGCGTATCAGGAGGCGTTCGGGGAAACGCCGAGCGCCGTTGCCGATCGCGTCATCGAATTCTTCGAATACTTCCCGGAACCAGTCCGGGAAGCGCTCACGAAGGCGGCATACAAGCTCGTGAAGCAGGAGCGGCATATCTGGGAGCTGCCGGCGCCCGACTTCCATCGCATGAGCATGCGGGAATTCGTCGAATTTCGGAACCTGCTTTACGCCAAGCAATATTTCTTCGCCAACCACGACGAGATCCTACAGCTCCTCCACGAGGGCCTGGTTCGCTCGCTCTACGGGGTGGCCGCAGATCTTCCCGATCTCGAAGCGCCCTCACCCTTCACCATCCCGCTCATATATGCCCTGAATGAGCCGCGCCGTCTGGTGGAAGCAACTTACGGCACGCTTGCGGCCGACGAGTACGCCAATCGCGGGCTGTTCCGCGCCGTCTCAGCCCAGCTCTTTCGCAATATCTGCCTCGCGTCTGGCATTGAGAGCGAGAACAGCAGGAAGCCGTTGAAACTTCCTCAGGAAGCACGACTTCCTCTCGGCGACACCGTCGACACCTATCTCGCCGGCACGCCGTTCCATGACGTGTTCATGGCGCCCGTCCCGCTGAAGCTCACCCAAGAGGATCGCTTCAGCCACATGCACATCATCGGCGGCACGAACGCTGGCAAGACCACCCTTATCGAGAACCTCATCCTGCACGACCTCACGTCCGACGACCCGCCCACCATCATCCTGATCGACCCTCATTCGGATCTGGTGCGCAGGCTCATTCACGCCGACCTCGGTATTGACGATCGCCTCATCATCATCGACCCGCGCGATACCCGGCATCCGCCCGCGCTCAATATCTTTGCCATCAATCATGATCGGATGGACAAGTATGACGAGGCCACCCGCGAGCAGGTGACCGCAGGCGTCATCCAGACCTTCAACTATCTCTTCGGGGGCCTCACCAACCTCACTCTCACCGGCAAGCAGGACGTGTTCTTCCGCTACGTGGCGCGGCTGATGCTCTCGCTTCCCGAGACCATGGGGCGCAATGCGACCATTCTCGACATGATGAAGCTCATGAGCGATCCGGCACCATATGCCGACGCCATCAACGCGCTCCCTGAGATCCCGCGCGAATTCTTCCTGCGCGATTTCGTGAGCAAGACGTTCGAGCAGACCAAGGAGCAGATTCGCTATCGGCTGCAGGCCATCATCGAGAACCCGACGATGGCGCGCCTCTTTACCTCGCCTGAGACCAAGGTCGATCTCTTCACCGAGATGAACCACGGCGCGGTGATCCTGGTCGATACCGCCAAGGATTTCCTCAAGGAGAATAGCTCCACCTTCGGCCGGCTTTTCATCTCGCTCGTGCTCCAGGCCGTGCTCGAGCGCGCGGCGATCCCCGAACACGCGCGCAAGCCCACCTTCCTGATCGTTGACGAGGCCGCGTCCTTTTTCAGCAGCAATATCGACGACCTCCTGACCGAGGCGCGCAAATACAAATGCGGCTGCGTCTTCGCGCATCAGTATCTCGACCAGGCCACCGGGAGCCTCAAGTCGTCGCTGCACGCCAATACCAGCATCAAGTTCGCGTCCGGGCTTTCAGCGGCTGACGCGCGCGCCATGGCCGCAGAAATGCGGACGTCCGCCGATTTCCTCCTTGACCAGCCCCGCTATCAGTTTGCCGCCCATATCAGGAACGTCACGCCGCAAGCCGTTTCCATTCCCATCCAGCGCCCGACTCCTCGGCACCAGCGTTCTTCCGCAGCATTCGAGGAGTTGATCGAGCGAAACCGGGCGCGGGTGTCCCTTCCGCTCCGTGCGCTACAGACCCCCTCGGCGCCTGCCGAGCCGCTACTACCGGACGAAGACATTTCGCCGAATTGGTAAATAAAGTCCGGGTTCGCATAGATGACAATAACGGCCCACACCTGCTCATGGCGCACCATGCCGCCCTTTTACAGTCTTCTATCAACGCGATACGTCGCCGCGCATGGCTACCGACACACTCAAACGACGCCTGCGCTTTGCTCCGCCAACGGCGGTTGTTCGCCGCGTCGTGCTCACTGAAGCCGACTACCTCATTTTCGAGGCCATCAACCGCCACGGCCCGCTCCCAACGCACTATCTCTACGAGTTCACGAAACACATTCGCCGCGACTACACCCACCTCCAAAACCGCCTGACCGAGTTTTACAACGGCGATGCGCATGGACCGTGGCTCATCCGCCCGCCCCAGCAATTCGCGGGGTTTGAGGCGCGATATCAACATGTCGTTTATGATCTTGCGCCGCGCGCCAAAGTCGCGCTTGCCGAGCGAGGCACCATCGCCTGCTTCTCACCAAAGCGCAGCGACCCGTTCCTCCATCGGCTCATGCAGGCGTGTGTCGTCGCCTCATTGGAGATTTCCGCGCCCGCCAAGGGGCTGCGCTACATTTCGCGCGAGGAGATTCTGGCTCATCCCAAATGCCCTCAGGCAACCAGGGATACTCAGAACCCTTTGGCTATCTCGCTTATAGGCGCGGAACAGAAAGTACTCATCCCCGACGACCTATTTGGGATTGAATATCCTGGCATCGGCTTCCGCTTTTTCGCCCTTGAGATCGACCGTAACACAGAGAGCATCGAGCGCAGGAATTTGAGGCAAAGCGCTTTCGGCGCGAAGGTCGCCGGCTATCTCGATATACTGCGAAACCAGACGTATCGCAGCCACTGGGGTGTGCCGAACCTGCACATTCTGACCGTGACAACAAACCGCACGCATGAGCGAAATATCATCGATTACATCAAGAACCGGGCCGATCCGAAATATGTCGGCCGTTTCGCGGTGGCCAGCGAATCCTCCTTTGGCGCTACCTGGCGGGTTCCCAATATGGTGCTGACAAAGCTCTGGAGCGAGCCATTGATTGCAACGAACGGGTTAATGCGGCCGCTGGCACGGCGCGCGAGTATACCAAGCGCTTGAGAGGGGACATTGCCGGACCTGTGCGCTAGGGTATGCAGGAAGCGGCAGGCCGCGGCTGTTAAGAGCTCGTTGCGCCCGCGCTTTGAATCAAGATTTCCTCGATCTCCCTTTCGGCCTTCTCGTCGGGACTATGAGGAAATGTGAGCACATGATCCAACGCATCGATAATATTTGATACAGCAGCGTCAAGATTGGCGAAATGCAATACCGGCGCCTTGCCAGCCCGAAGAAAGCATTCCCCCCGTGGGGAGACGTAAATAGAATAGTCATTTCTAAGAAAAAGCGCTCCCACTTTTATATCTCTTCCGAGGCGCTCCTCCTTGTTCAAGGCAAAAAATACCGGATTCTCATCTTCTATCCTAAAAAGGGATTGATCTTCCAAATTCAGGCTTCTGGTAAATTCCATGCCAAAGCTACATAGAGAAAATGTCTTATCGTACAGGATGCATCCGTTATATGATTTAATTAGCTCAATATATTTGCTTAAATTACTTCCAAAGACCTCAGATCCGTCAATTGCTGCAGCTTGCGCGGGGCCACCGACGTAATGGTAAAAGGCGAGTGGCAGATTTAACTTTCCATAGAACGCTTTTCCGTCCGGCGCCTCGAACTCTGGCGTAAGATCTCGAAGAATTCCTGCAATTGATATTGCCGCAGATTTTTCCAACATAGTAAATTAATCCATAATAATATTTAATGATCGACCATAATCTCGGTTTCATCATCGATAACTGCCTGCCTATACATTACAGCCCGCTGCTCCGCCGCAAGGGCAGCAGCCGCTTCTGCCTCCGCTTCTGCGACCATTGCCGTTCTATTAACCGTTGGCTCCCCAGAAATAGGCACTCTCGTTCCGCCATTTATTCTGTGAAGTTCTTGATGCTCTTCACGCGTCATAGACCGAATGTTGTCAGGATTACTAGCTTGTTCAATCGGGTTACCTTTTACGGTGTTAATGTGGTGACCTTCAATAACGTTGCCAAACTCGTCGAAGGCCCTACCTTTCTCGAGTATTTGCGCAATTTGTTTACGACTCCAAAGTCGCGTACCGGAGCGACCGAGCATCAAGAGTCGCCGTTCCAGCTCCCACGCTCGCCGAACGCCCAAATCTCGAGCCGCCCTTAGTTGAGCCGCGGTAGGCATGGCACTATTTAAGCCGTGAAAGACTTCATCTGATCCGCTTGATGCCACGTTTGTCGGCACTCGCGCGTCATATATTATTGTGCAATCGTCGCTATCTTGGCCGCATTCACCGCTCGTAAGCTTGGAACTGCCTCGGCGCAGCTTATTCCGAACGGGATCGCGTCGACCTTGCCCACGGTTTTGCAGCCGAGCCGTGATTAGGGAATCGCAGCACAAGAATATGTCCTTCGCTTCCCCACGCAAAGGTCGGGGTTAGTGCAAGTACGCCAGCGGCCGCCCGGGCCAGACGGACGAGTGGAGACTTGATGCAACCGTCCCACCTCCTACGGAGTCAATGCCGCAGTTGTCGCGGCGTCAATGGCTAACGATGCCAGGACTGCGCGGCACCTCAAAGGCGCCGGGCCTTCTTCAGCTCAATACCACTGCGCTACGCCGCCGTGCTTCGCACACGTACCCGACCGGTGCGCCGAGAAGCTCATCGTGTTGTCCTTGCACTTGGCGGTCGCGCCACCAGGTCCGCCAGGGTTCGTGTTCTGCCCGGTAGCTGCCCGATGCGTAGCGGGCGCGACATGCGTTGCAGCCGGCGCTTGAACTGGGGCTGGAGCAGGTTTCGCGACAGGCGTTGTACCCTTGCACGCTGCCTTATTGGCATTTCCAGCCTTCGAACAATCGTAGTTCCTGGTAGCGGGAATGGGAGTGGCCTTGGGCGCGGGGACCGCGACCACCTTCCCCTTACATGCCGCCTTATTCGCATTCCCCGCCTTGGAGCAGTCGTAGTTTCGTGCCGCTGGCGTCGCCACAGCGGCGGGCTTGGGAGCCGGGGCCGGTACCTTTCCCTTGCATGCGGCCTTGTTCGCATTGCCCGCTTTCGAGCAATCATAGTTTCGGACAGCCTGCGCGCTGGCGGGCGTCGCCGAAAGCGCCAGCGAACTCAACAGGAGCGTAGCAGCACCGATAATGAAGCGGCTCATATGGTATCTCCCCTAAACGAAGATCCTTTGTGCAACCTTTTTGGGTGCGCGACTAGGGCCAGCGAGATTGGCCGCCGGTAGTGCGAGCATATCGGGTGCGGGCGCTCGCTGAACCTCCACGGCTGGTCGCAGCGCTGGGCGCTTGGGCCGGTCGGCGCGCGCGACGCGTGACCGGCCGATGGACACGATGCCCGCTATGGACGGTGTGATAGTCGCTCGAGCTCGAGCAATGCATTGCGTAACTACGACGCGGGGATTGCACGCCGGGTACGTCGCGAGCAGCTAATAGGATGGCGCTAGCAAGTACCATCGCGCGCAAATGCTTCAGGATACCTCTCCCGGTCGACCAGCTCGGTGCGCCTGAGGGTGACCTTCCAGTGAATGGTCAATATCAGGCCGCTTTGGACCCATCCTTCATTGCAATTTTTCGTGTGTGATACGAGAATGCCATTCTTCCGGGGGGCGGCTTATGAGATATTTCTTTTGCGCAATTCTGGCTGCGCTACTCGCGACGGTTCCAGCCGCGGCACAGTTTTCTACAGGAAATGGCCCGGCGCCCACGCCGCTTGTCTCTCAGGGGCATCCCGCTACGTGGGTCTTTGCCTACAAGTTCGGGGCGGCGTCATTTCCTTCGACGCCGTCCGATCATGATCGCCCTTGCCCCTTTGGCGGGACGCCGAGACACGGCGGAAGCTACAGTCAGCGATACATTTTTGCGACTGACACCCAGCCAGAGCTTACACCCCAGGTACCAGACACTGATTTGCTTGGTACGAGCGACAGTGATCCGGTGGGGGCGACATTCTCAGAAATCTACAATGGCGACTATAATTACATCGTCTGGAACGACCAGTTTCAAACCTACCCGATTCGAAATGGCGGCAATGGAACGGGGCACTCCAAAGGCATCCTCGCCTGGAACAAGGATGGTGACGGACTGGTCATGCAGGTTTCGACGCCAGGGTGGCCTGGCTCGGGCAGCGCTCAACATGCGCGAAAAGTCGAAGGAAACACGCTCGGGTGCCTGACACGAATTTCCGACAACCTGAAGGTTGCACAGCATTTCTTCATGCTGAAGCTCTCGTCAGTCGACGTCGCCCTCGTGCTTCGGGCGCTCGCAAATTCCAAGGTTGTGACCAAGGCGACTGACCTCACGATCTGGAACGTGAGCAGTGTGCAGCCGGACGCAATCGCAGACGCAATCGCTCTCTTCAGTCACCCCGATACGCTGGTGACGAAGACCGACGTGGTCCTTTCAAGCCACATACGCCTGATATCCAAATCGCCCAGCCTCAACGTCCCGACCTGGCAGTTTGTCTCGGCCGAACTCGCGCCGGCACCGGCGACGGCAGGTCCGGCGCTCAGGACCGCCACGTGGACCTCTGCCACCATGGGCAATACGACGGGATCGGTAGCCTGCTGGGATGAGTCACTGAAGGGAATCCCCGGCCCCATCATCATTGCAACCGATGGCAGTTGGGGCGGGAAGCCACTCAAGCTCGGCATCTCGTCGAGCCATGCAAAGATTGGCATCACGACTGAAGCGGCCGCGGCACCCTATGTGATATTTTCCGACCTCAACGAGGACGGCGGACTGTCACCGCCCGCCTGCAAGCGCGCGCAGAATGGACGAGGGGGCATGTTCTTCGTGATCGAAGACAAGAGCCTTCACGATAGCCTCACCGTCCTCATCCCCAAGCAGGCGACCGAGCCGAATTGACCCGGGGATCGTTGGCCAGTTGGTGGATCGCGCCGACATGCGGCCGGTGCCTTGATCGCGCAGTGATCAGACTGGGTCGGGAGGCGGAGGGCTCCATTGGCTGAGCGGGATCGCATCACTCCGAAGGCGGCGTTTGGCGTAGTCGCCGGGGATTTCCCAAGCCACGTCATGTACGCACGCATTTTCCGGCATCGGACGCCGCCGGAACAGATTCATGCGCCATCCCTTGCGCCTTAGTTTCGCATTCCAGTGCCGCTTAGGAACGAATTCACACAGCGCCCAGCCGAGATTGTACACCGAGTGCAGCTTGGCCCTCGGATCGGGCGTGGCGTACGCAGGGCTGTCTCCGAGGATTTGCGTCAGGCGAGATTCATCTATCAGGAGCCCCGCGGCACGCGCCTCATCCGCCATCCACTTGAGGGCGTATTTCGACATGCCGCTCTCGGCCTCCGGATGTCCGCCACCCACGTCGCAATGGGTGCCAGGAAACCACACTTCTTTGACATCCTGACCGGGCGCGGGCTGGTAGAGGTTCGTGCGGAAGAACGCGCGGGTTTCGTCGATGGATACGGCGTGCCGAACGATGCCAAGGTCCGGATTGGTGTGCGTCCACGGGATCGCGACAGGGCTTCCCACCCAGCCCACAGAACTCACGGTGTCCCACACGCCCAGGAAATGCGGCTTGCATTCCATCGCCGCCATCGTCGTCTTGTATTGCTGCGCAAGGTCAAAATACCGCCTGCGTGCGTCCTGGTCGCTGAGCTTGCTAATGGCCCAGAGCATGTCGACGCCGTAGGGAACGAGCGCGTCATTACCCCGCATCGCTAGACCATGGGCGTAGAGCAAGGAGGCGAGCACGCGCGCGGTATAGGCACCTCGGCTGAAGCCGAAAATGAATACCCTGTCGCCCTCGCGATAATGGTTCATGAGGAAGACGTAGGCGTCAGCGATGTCGCGCTGAAGTTCATACCCGAAGGCAAGACCCGCATAGCGACCGGCCAATCCGCCGACCTTCGTGCCGGTCCCTATCGGAGATCGTGTGCCGATACCGGGATGGTAATAGACGAGCTGGCGCTCCTCGTCCTTTTGAAGGGCTGAGCAGAGCTTGATGACGTTGGTGTGATCCTTCGCGAACTGGTTGGACGTACCGTCGCAGCACAACACCAGATTTCTTGGGCTGGGCGCCTGGTGCATCACAGCCACCGCGCCACGCCGCCATGATGAGAGCAGGTCCCCCGCCGGCTCTCGCTGAAGCTCCATGACTGGTCGCGGCACTGGGCGCTTGCGCCAGCGGGAGCATGCGACGCCTGGACCGGCCGATGGACGCGATGCCCGCTATGGGCGGTGTAATAGTCGCTCGAGCTCGATCTAGACGACGAATAGCCGTGATATGTGCGGTGACGCGCTTCGGCCGCGCCGGTCATCAAAAGCGCGCAGGCCCCAGCAAGCGCGATCATACGGAACTGTTTCAGCATCCTATCCTCCCGTTTTGGCTTGTGCCGCGCGCACGATTGGGAGCTTCAGACCTATTTCCGTCCAGACAACCATCTGGCCGCGGTCACCCTCTTCCTCGGCTGCCCTGAGGCGTATCGCTGCCTCCTCCTCGGCAGCGTCGCCGTGCGTCGCGATGAACATCACGGCAAGCGCGTGGAATTCCCACGAGGCGACCGTCATGATTTCATCACCGTGAAGGATCGCGCGTGCCGCATATTCAGGAGTTGAATCTTACGGCATGCCCCTGTGGGTTTTATCGCCCGGCCTCCATTCACTCGCGATCGATCTGCCTCACCGGCATTTATGGCAGCCATAGTGATTGCCGGTGCGCGCGTTGCGGTAGTGGCCGCCGCGGTGGCTCGATCCAGAGCCGCCGGCATAGTAGCCGCCGTGGCTGCTCGTGTGGTGGGTGCCCGAATAGTGAACGCGATAGCCACCAGAGCTATGCCGCGCGAGGCCCGGCGCGGCAATCAGCGATGGAATCGCAAGTGCAGCGATGAAGAAATATTTCATGAGCATCCCCCGTGCGGTCGAGTCGCCGCAGCCATGATGCTCAACCTCTGGCACACGCCGGTCAAGGCGGCGTTTGCTCCGAAACGGAGCACATCGTGTGCGCCCAGGACCAGTCCAAGTTCCGGGCACAACGCTTATTCACTTGGCCAGGACCAGGGCATTTGGCTTGCTTGTCCTTGTTCGTGCCCGAAAGGATGGGACAATCCCCGTCCTTGTCCTTGATGACGCCGGCAGCGGAACACCGCATCGTGCGGCCGCCTGGGAGGCAACGCAAATCAAGGCAATCTTCTGGCAAAGGGCTACGAGCTTCCTTCCGGCCTAACCACGACCCGCTTGATTCTCCCACGCCCCAGTCCATTATGTGTGCCTTAACAGAGAGGAACCACCATGCTTCGCTTGTCCCTCGCACTCGCCGCCGTTTCGCTGATCGCAGCACCCGTGGCCGCTGCGCCCGCACCTAAGGCCAAGGCGAAGACCGCACAGTGTCGGGATCCGAAGACCAAGAAATTCATGAAGTGCCCGCCAGCGGCCGCTTCGGTAGCTACGGGTGGGGTCACCAAGGACAAGAACGGAAAATGTCACGTCGCGAGCGGACCGAACAAGGGTAAGTTCACCAAGTGCCCGTGACGCCAAGTTTGGCGGGACTAGCGCAGTGACGCCAGCCCGAAAGAGAGTGATCACCTCATCATTGCTCGGGCTGATTGGCCTTTCCCAGCTCGTCACGGGCGTGATCGATCAAAACGACGTGCGTGCCGTGTCGGGCGGCGTCGTTTTCGGTTGCGCTCTCTTGATTGTCATCCGCCGCGTGCGCGCTACCGCGCAGCTGCGCGAGGCTGCCGAAACCCGGCCTCGCCTTCCCTAGACGTCGCCTGCCTTGGCTTGCGTTCCTGCGCATGTGCCGGGCGGCGCGCATCATGCTTGAACCCGCCCGGGCTGACGCGATTCGGCGCTCGAAACCATCCGCTCCCCATTCCCGATCACGCCGTGTGGCGCAGACCCCAACCACGCGACAGCGCGATGCTTTGTTCTCTTATTGTTCTTGCCGAATCGGGATCGGCGGGCGCAGGTTGGCGCAATGCCCGCCCGCCTTCCCGATTCCATCCGTTTTCGAAACTGGCTCGATTTTGAATGGCCGTTCGAGATCAGGGAGAGATACTCTTGTGGCGTAACCAGCTATGAGATCGTCGCTGATGGCTGTACCGTTGCGACGCTTCCGCTGCGGGAAGCGGCCGATGAATGGGTCGAGAAGACGAGACCCGTAAGCATGGCAGTGCTGGTCGCCGAGCATCGTTCGCTTCACCCGGTTGAGGTAACCATCGACGGCGGCCGAGCGGGACGCCTGGCGCGGATCCCTCCTGAACTCTGGGCGACATATGACGGGCTTCTGCTGAATGCGACCAGTAGCCAAGTGACGATCAAGTCAGCCAAGGCCTCCGCGGCATTTCCCAATGAAATTGCGGTGTTCGTGCATATCAGGCGCCGCCCGGGCCGAAGGTGATGACTCGCTACCGGGACGGCACCCGCCTGCGCGACGTACTCTCATCCGGCACCACCAGGATCGACTATACCTACGACTTCGGCGACAGCTGAGAACACCGCGTGTCGGCGATCGCAATGAGCAGCTCGCGGATCAGGTCCATGCCTCTCTTCATCGTCAGTTATTCTCCCTGGCTGCGGCGGCTGGCGCGCTTCTTATGCGGTGGTCATATCGCCCGAGCCAGCCGCTGCTCGAAGCCATGAGGTCACCGATCGTCGGCCAAGCAACCCCTGTGGGCCATCTGACCGAATCATAAACCAACCTCAGCCTGGGTTGTCCCGGAGAAATCGGTTGATCCGATCGAAGGCGGCTGAATAAGCCGCGATAGTCTCATCGTTAGCCGGGATGAGGTGCGCAGGCAGATCACACGGCGGGTCGCACCGAAAGAGGAAGCGTGGCACCGCGTGGCCTGGGCGCCAGTTGGAAACGAGCTCGAGCCTGGTTTTCGGATCCGCCCTTATTATGGTGATGCTCATTCGTCGATCGCCTGCCTCAATGCTCCAACCGCCCCGGCTCGAAGGCAACGCCACCCATCTGCCCGCGATCGAGTTCCAATTTCTTGGCTCTCCTTTCCGCGGCTTTGGCCTTCCCGGCCCGACTCCAGATGTTGAAGCGGCGATTTTCCAGCCCCGCACAGGCATAGGCCTTCAGCAGCGATCCAAACCGTGCGGCGAAGAGCATCGGTGTCGGTGCATAATCATCCTCCCGGATGATTTGCGCGGTGACGAAGCCATGCTGCTTGTGCAGCCGACGAAGGCACTCGAGCAGGTCTTCATCGCTAAATCTGCTTGCGAGCTCCGGCCAGCGCGGCGTCGTGATCTTGCGGGGCGGTTCCCCCCGCCGCTGGGCTTTCAGCCGCTCATGACCGAGTCGCTGCAGTTCCGTTCGACCGCAAGGAATACCAGCCAGCCGATAGGCTTCAGTGAGTTTGCCGAAATGGTGCTGGAAGATGCTGACGCTCGGGACGGTGGGGTCGCTATTGATCACCTGCTCATTCACGTAGCCCACGCGCTCGTGGAGTTCGCGCAGACGGATTAGTAGTTCGTCCCTCGTAGCGGGAGTGGCACCACGACGGGGACGCCACCATCCCTCCGGGTTGTAGCCAAGCAGCTCATATACCCGGTGGATCGAGCCGAATTGTCGCAACAGAACGCTGCTGCTCGGTGTATAGAGGCACTGGTCGATTAGCTTCCCGGTGAGATAGCCCTTCGTCCGGAGCAGGCGCGAAACGGCTGCCAGATTCTCCTCGGGTGGAACGTCATGTCGGCGGATGCGCAACCGTCGAGCCGCGCTCTCGAACTGAACCCGGCTGATGATCGGATCCATCACCTTGGTCTTGACCAGAGCCTCCGGCGGATTCTTACGAGGCTTGGTTTTCAGCCTCTGGGTGGTGCGGTTGAAGACATAGATCCCGAGGACAAGCTCGTCGGAAAGAATCCGGCGTACGAGAGATTCGCTCCAGGCAGCGCGATCCCCAGCTGGGATGCCCAGGTCCGTCAGCCGCTTTACGATCTGGCGGATGCTCATCCGATCCCGCGTATACCACGTGAAGATGTCCCGGATGACCTTCACCTCCTCATCCGGCCCTATGGCGTAGACGACGCGCTGATTGTTCAACGCTTTCGTCTGCCCCCGCTCCAACTTCTGGATGGGCTGGTCGTGTTCGTCGACGAGCACACGCACGAAACCAAAGCGGCGAGGGCCGCCGAGTTTATGACCGATCTTCGCCTGGAGAAGCTGCGCGTAAAGCACCTTGCTCGAGAGCTCCCGGCTATATTCCGCGGCCTGCAGACGCTTGATCTGCTTCAGTAACGCCATCACTGGCGTACCGTCGTTCTCGAACTGCTCCGCGCAATAGATGACCGGGACGCCGGCTTCGAAGCAGATGAATTCGTAATGGCCGCTCTGATCCAGATTTTGGAACCGGCCCCAGCGGCTCACGTCCAGAACCAGGATTCGCTCGAAGGGCCGCGACGGTTTGATCACGTCAGCCAGCAAGGCCTGAAGGCCGGGGCGCTCCCGCAATGTCAGGCCGCTCTCGCCCGGGTCCGTGTAAGTCTTGACGATGTTGAACCCGTGCTGACCGGCATAGGCCGAAATCGCCCGCGCCTGGTTCCGGATCGAGTAGCGTTGATGTTCCTTCGACATGCGCAAATATTGCGCCACCGGGACGAGCGATTGCTGGGAAATGTCGGACACCGCGCCGCTCCTTTGCCCACAGGCGGCTACCTTAGCATTTTGACCGCGGGAGCTACAGGAACAGGGTTTCGAGAACGCGCATTGCGAGTAGCGAGAGCTGTCATGTCTAACTTAGGAGGTTATCTTTATGAGAAACGCCTACCGCTCTGCCTCAACGACAACGTCGGATGGCTGTTGAATATTGATGAGGATGAGGTAAAAGACTTATTTTCCGGCTCTATTCATACGCTGGGCCACCCTCTTCCAGAGAAGTCCATGCTCCTTCCAAAGATAAAAACTGTAGGATAGATCATCAGTCAGGTCATCTCGTATTGCGAGTCTTACCGTCTTAGTTTTGCGGCGAAGTCATAAGCCACGAGCACCTATCCCGAGCATTCGGGGTCTGTCTTTCCACCCGCTCTACAAGACGCGATTTTTGTACAGAATTTTTGCAAGGTCGCTGACGAACTTCTCTCTATTCCCCTTTAGATAGAAAAGTCCCACGACAGTCTCCGGCATTGATGTATCTACAGGCACAAGAACGGCCTCCTGTAACCAATAGAGGCGGCCTTTGGGGCGGCGGCGGCGTAGAATCACCGTGTCGACGGAGCTGATGCTGACCGCTTCCAGCCCACTGCAGAATTCAATTTTAGCACGGTCCAGCCTGCTGAAATTCCCGTCAAATTTCACTGCCCGCCTAAGCGGCCTCCCACAGTATTTATAGAACACACCAGGCAGCATAATCAGGAAAACCGGGATCGCTATTATAAAGAATAACCTATTTTCGAATCCGCCCTCGTTCTTTATGATAGCTGATTGAAGCGTGAATAGTACGGCCGCTACTATGCAGACATTGGCGAGCGTGACCACAATCGCACGCGCAAATGAAAATTTGCCAATATATTGTGTACCGTCACTCATAGTTCACGCAACTATTGTCCTAATCCAAGGTGATCCGGAAGCCAGTCATAAGCGCCGAAATGATCAGCCGTATAATTCACCGCTGCGGCGCCGATCGTATATACCACCAGCGCTGTCCCAGCTTCGGGCGCGAACGCAATACCTAGGCCTAAAACAAGGCCCGCTTCTCCAGTCTTGATTACCGCTTTGTAAGCTGCCGCAGCACATGAACCCCCGCTTTCGCACTGGTTATACGCCTCAACAACGTTCGCGGTGGCGCTGACCACGAGGCCCGCGATCCCAAGCGCCTTACTCATCGGCTCCAGCGACTTGCCAACGTCTGGAAGTTTCGCGACTACCGCGGATGATACTCCCAGTACGTTCGCGCCGTCCAGGGCGATCAGGTTGGTAAGCGTGGCTGCTGTAGAAAAGCCGCCCTCGCCCTGAGAGGCCTTATCACTCGGACCGCCCCCGCCGCCGGGGCTGCCCGTAAACCCTAGACCTCCGAACCCGTACATGGATTCGCTGAAAGCGCCGAAGTCATCACCAACGGAGCCGCCAGCATCGACCGTGATGGTCGGGTAATTTGGATCTGAACCATCGCCTCCACCGCCGGAGCTGCCGCCACCACTTGAATCATCAGTACCAGAGCTGCCTCCACCACTTGAATCATCAGTATTAGCGCAATCGGGAGACCAATACGTCTCGCCTATGTCGTTCCCATTTTCATCGGAAAATGAAATGCCAACACAATTTAAGCCGGATGCATCCACGAAATTCACCGGGTCTCCAGCGACGTAATTGTATCTATTCATCCCACTTCCATAACCAATGGGATCTGACTGCATAAAACGCCCGAGTTTCGACGAATACATTCGAGCTTTGTAATAATAAAGTCCAATATCTGGTAGCCATGCTTGTCCGGAAAACTGGAACGCACCAACATTGCCGATCGCAGGAACTCCATATTCATCATAGCTATTGGTAGCAATGGTTGCACCAAGGCTGTTTGTTACGGCAATGATTGACCCGCGCTCGTCCGCATGGAGCCAACGGCGATCGCTCGTTCCCGAACCCTCGTACCATACCAGCGGTTCGCCAGCACCGCCGACGACGTAGCGGCGCAGTATTGCTCCACCAGCACTATATTCGGCGATTCGTTGGGCACCATCATACGCATAAAGCTGAGTGCCGGCGCCTGTCGTTTGGTATAGACGCATCATCGGGTCATACGTCGCGGTTGCGCTGGGGCCGCTCAACAATAGATTCTCGGAGCTATAGCTGTAAGTGTTTGCTCCGGTGCTGGCTAGATTGCCTTGTGCGTCATAGGTGACAGCTCCACCTCCGACATTCGTCACCTCATTGAGTCCGTTCGCCGTATAGGCGAGGTTAGTGTCAACGTTACCCTGCCAGGCATAGCTATCATTGGATCTCGTTGTCGTCGTGATCTGGCCCGCTGGATTGTAACTAAATCCGAGCGTCACGTCGCTACTGGTGCCGGCGATATCGTGCGATAGGGAAGTAGCTCTCGATATCGCGTCAAAAACATAGGCGGTAGTGGTCCCGTTACCTCGAACGACACCGGTTCGCCGGCCGAGGCTGTCGTAACTATAGGTAGCCAAGAGCCCGGGACCGGACGCTGCCCCATTTTCCCGAACCGCGGTCACTTCCCCTGTCACAAGGCGGTCGTAAGTAACGTAAAACGCGTCAGGCCACGCCGTTGATATGCGACGTCCAACCAGGTCGTAGCCCGCTGTTAGCGTCCCAAACGGAGTAGTCTGGGTAGTGGTCCGACCCAGCGCATCATACCCTAACGTCACATAATTGCTGGCAGTGTATGCGCTGATCAGACGCCCCAAATTATCATAGCTGAAGGCAACGCTGGGCTCGCTACCAGGAAGAACCTTTAGTACCAGTCGATTGAGCGCATCATAACTATAATCGATGTGCCGGCTTGAATCACCCGCGTAGCCTCGAAGGCGGCGGCTCGTGACGTTGCCACCCGCATCATAAACGAACTGCTCATAATCGGTGCTCGAACTCGTTCCCGATCCAACGAGAGAGCCAGGGTAGCGGATCTTCCCAACCCTATCGAAGCCGTCGTATTCATAGGTGGTGGTATTGGTGTTGGCATCGGTCACCGTCGAGAGCTTGCCGTTGTCGCTGAACGTGCCGCTCATCTCATTCGCCTGGTCGGCAGTGCCGAAAGCGCTTTGGACGGCAATCGTCCGTCCGACGACATCATAAGTGTTCTTGATAATGCGATCCGGCCCAGCGCTACCTGTTGCGGCGGGCGTGCACGCGGATAACGGCAGGGATCCCCAAGTAGCGCTATTCATTCGCAGCGCGGAACATTGTAGTCGTCCAGCCGCGTCATAGGTAAACTGTTTAACTTGAAATGTCGTGCCGGCTGCGGTCACAGCGAAGGACGTCTTGCGCCCGGCGGCGTCGTACGTCGTTGCCTCCTGCTGCAAAGATGTGAAAGCCGCCCAATCCGCGTCAGTGATCCCGCCAACCGTACCATTCTCAATAAGGGTTGTTCGACCATCGGCATTGTAGGTCGTTTTGACGGCCCGCCGACTCATCGCGCCGGCACCGTCGGGGTCGGGCGAAATCGCGCCCACGAGCTCCCTATCAGCATCGAACCGATAGGTCGTGGTGTCCGAAGGCCCAGCAAGCGCGCCGTCGACGGTCACAACGTTGCCAATGGCGTCATAGCCACTAGTCGTCGTAGTGGACAACGATCCATTGCCCGAGCCAGTTGTTAGTGACGTGGCTAAGAGGTTATTTGCCGTTCCAGGAGATCCATAGGTGATAATTGTTCTTACTTCATCCGCCGTGCCGGCACACGATGTTGTCGTTTGACACAACGACACTCCTGTCACCTTGTAGTCCGGGACCCCTGACGCAGCTATTAATCCCGAAGAATTCTTGAAATATGCTTGTAGCGCCGAGTAGGTGTAAAGAGTCTTCGGAGCGACACCACCAACGCTGGGACGCGTCACGCTAAGAACGCCACCGTGCGTTGGATCGTATGTATAACTTGTGGTGTTGCCATGCGTATCGGTGGTTGAATCGGGTTTGTTGCACGTTAGCGAATTTGAACATGTCGAAGGATAGGCTGCTGAGACCGTAATGTTGGGAAGAGCCGAGCCCACCTTAGGATGGGAGGTTATCAGAGTGATGTTACCCCGAGCATCATAGGAATATGTGACCGAATTACCCTCTGGTGCCGTCGAGGTCAAAAGCCGACCACTTGTATCATAGCTATATGTCGAAGTCTTGTTTAACTCGTTTCGGACGGAAGTGGGTCTACCTACACTCTCGTCCGAAACGACGACGCGCTGACTGCTGTCCGGATTCGTCACGGTAGCTGTCATCGTAGTTCCGCTGAGGGAAAACGAATAGCCCCATGTCGAGCCGTCCGCAGAAATCGATGAGACATAGCCATTACTATCATAGGAGATCGTCTTATCGGCAGACGCGCTGGCTGGCCGTTGAACACTCGCTAAGCGCCCTGCGCTATCATAGGTGTATGTTGCCACCCTTCCCAAGGAATCTGTGATAGCGCGAACAATCGGTGTCGATGTGCTCGTATAAATGGATAGACTTGGCCAGCTCTGCGAAAATGCCGCACACGTATCTGCGCCGGGGTCGCAGTAGTCTACTGCGTTATTAATGGCGGTAACTTTGACTAGGTTCACCCAATCCGCGATTGCTCCAGTTAACAAATTGCTTTTGTAATCGAACTTCAACTGATACCCTGAGCTGCTCGTAACAGACTGGACGCGCACGTAGCTAGTTACGTGACTTCCCGCGCGGCCGCCACCGACAGTCCGGTCAACCTGCGCATAGTGGAAGGTTATCTTCTCGCCCCCAGGTTTAATGATTTGCGTCGCTACGCCTAGAGCCTTTATGCGATAAAAGTAATTTCGATCTTGTAGCGTTCCGAATGGCGAGGCGTTAAACGTCAGCTGTTCACCGTCCCGACGCGTAAGCGTGTATATGCCACCAGAAACCGTCAGCGACTCGCCGTTCGCTTTGTCTGGTGTGTATGATCCAGCTGAATAAATAAACTTTGTATAGGTGCCCCCATACCAAAAATCGATATCAGATGCGTTTGTCGGGTCAACGTACAGAGCAACGCCGTAGTTATTTGCAACGGTATCGTACGATAGTCCGTAGCTCCCCGATCCAATGCTCAGAGAGGCACTCGGGATATTAACAACACCCCGCACCAGATCCACGCCGTTGCGATCGGATATCTGCCTCTCCGGCGGAAGCGGATTGTCAGGTAGGTCCTGCGCGTACGCCGGTGCCACCCAGCCGGCACACAATATTGTGCTAATGGACAAGAATACGCGGCGCGCGGGAAGGCGTCGCCGATCAAAGTTGACCGGTAAGACCATAAACTTGTCCTTGTAATGTGTGCGGGGTCTGCGCCTCTAAAAGAGGCATCATTCGCTAGGGCGCGCCGGTAACTTTAAGATTCTTACGATTGTCGGCAGCATCGAACGTATAATTGGCGACGATATTGTTATTCACATCACCGGAATGCTGAACCAAAATCAGGCGCCCTTTTGCATCATAGGTGTACGTGACCGTCTCCGCCGCGTTAGCAACAGCCGCCGCAGCAACTATAATTCCGACGAGCAGAAATTTAGTCCTAAGATGAGTCATCAAATCTCGCCCCCTGAACCGTAAGTGTACTACTCGAACCGATATTTTTTGAGAACGATACTCGCCGCGGAACCCCGGAAGGTCCTACGGGGACGTTAAGCTATATAATTGCGTGATATTTTTTCGCTCGCACTTGGTAAGCTTAAGCGCGCCAGCTGGGCAAGGAAAAAGGCTTACATGACAGAAAATTCATGTCCAGTTTGACTGTATTCGGGTTTTGCTTCTATATAAGCCGTCACAATAGGATATTTAGTTAGGCCTTGTCAGCCTGCGCTGCATTGTTCGACATCACCTTTTGGTCGGGGCAGAATCCGCTGAGCGAAATATACGGCACGCGGTTGCCCTGAATATGCCCATCTAACAGGGTCCCTCGGTCGATTGCTCCTTGTCGGGCTTCCGTGCGCGGCAAACGCTCCTACTAGGCTTTTTTCGGCCGTCCGCGCGTGGCGTTTGGCGCCGTTGCGCCCGCCGCCCGCGCCTTCACACCTTGGCCCGGCTTGCGGCCCAGGCCGATCTTCTTCGCCATGGCACGACGCGCTTCTGAATACGCCGGCGCGACCATGGGATAGTCGGCCTTGAGGTAGTAGCGCGCGCGATATTCTTCCGGCGTCAGACCGTGGGTCGAGAGATGCCGCCGCAGCGTTTTGTACGGCTTGCCGTCGATAAGCGAGATGAGATGTTCGTTCGAGGCAAGCGACTTGCGCACAGTTACCGCAGGAACATGCTCTGGCGGGGCCTCAGACGGCGATACCGCAGTCCCCGGGGCTGCCAGTCCGGTAAGCGATGAGTGCATCGACTGAAGGAAAGCAGGAACATCCTCTGCGCTCACCCGAGTGTTAGCATTGTCAAGCCAGGCGATCGTGAGTTCGGTTGCGAGCTCAATCAAGTTCAGCTCTGTAGCGTCATCCGCCATAATAATCTCCGAAATGAATGTGTTTCGGGTTCTACTGGTAAAGCGGGCGGGGTCAATTCGGGCCACCCAATTAACCCCTCCACTCACTGAGATGGCGACGCAGGCACTTCCCAGAGTATGAGTACGTCTGTCGTACACACATTCAATGGTGCAAGTCACGTCGCCGGTACGGAGCGTGAATTCAAGTGAATGCGTGCAGGTTCCCCGCCAGCGGTCGCCGCGTCTCGTCTTTGGATAGGACCAGCTCTCCATACCGACCATATGCTTGGACAGTTCAGATGGATTGAAATCGATCACCTGATAGCGGTCCGGATCGCCTGGGACGCGCTCTCTCCGGTCAGGCACGAAAACATAGGCGACCCGCTCGCTAGCCGGTTCTGTGCGATCCTGGATGGACACGATATCGGCGCGCGAACAGTTTATGACGTCCGCGATCCCCTAGTTATTATCGACCGCGCCGGCGGGCGCGGAGACGATGTGGACCCCGGCGGGCGCGATTGCGCCGGTTTTTGGGAGCCGCGGCGCATACTCGCTCTTTGAGCGACGGGCCCTTCGCGTATCCCGCGCATGGCATCCCCATGCAGGCAAGTGCCAAAACGACATATAGTACCGCGCTGCGCATGCTTGATGCTTGGGCTAGCCGGTCGGACCTAGATTCTGCTGCTGGGACGGCCGCCAGGCATCGGGGTTTGACCCGTCGATACATCTCATTGTTGCCGCGCCGTGATCGCACTGACATCCGCATGCGGCCGAAGCCCTTGATGAAGGTCAGAAGCCACTGGATTGGACCTGCGAAACGCGCCAGCCGGTCTGCCAGTGTTCGACATCGAATTGGAATTCGACATTGTACGGCTGGTTGAGCACCCACCCCGGATGGGCGTATCCGTAGCACTGCTGGTCGGGCGCCGTCTGTTGACCAGAGTCAGTCTGCGGATTGTAGACGCTGATCGGAATGACCAGCTTGACCTTCCCGGTCTGCGCGCCGAGCGCCGCGTCGGTTATCTGCGGATCACCAAGCGAAAAGAAATCCGTGCAGAGTTGCTGGTGGCCGTTGAACGCCCAACCGATTTTACGCGTCAGGAGACGGGCTTTTGCATCCGCCGTGATCGCCGCCTGATCGCTTGTGCTGAGGCCGGTTGGTGCGGGAAGTACCGGCCTAAGGGGCAAAGGCAGACTTGCGTTCTGGCTGTCGGTCGGTGCTGTCGCTGGCTTACAGGCTGCGAGCATGACCGCCGTACATATCGCCGCTTTACCTCTCCCCACTCGCACTGCTGTTCCCCCGACATGCTCAAGCCGACGCCGTCCGGGCGGCCTCTGGCAAGCCGCCTCTCCGTCGTCGCGAACGGAATGAGGCATTCTGTTTAGCGTGAGCCCACCGATTGACGCGCCCACTCAATCCGTTTGCCGCGGCACTCGCCGGGGTCCGGACGCGATCTCAAACGGAATGACAATTTCTGGGCCGTTTGCTGCCGTTCCACTTCCGGCGGTAGCCGCTGCGAGCACCTCCGCCGTGGTCGTTGAGCGCGCAGGCTTTAGAAATTGCGCGGGCAGGCTAGGATGGGTCATGGCCGCCACCCTCCCCAAGCTGTTCATCATAGAGTCGCTCGACGTCGAAGACGAGGCGCACCACCGCGAGGGAGAGATCATCTCGAGCGTGCT
This sequence comes from Sphingomonas oligophenolica, assembly GCF_039522915.1. Classification (NCBI taxonomy): domain Bacteria; kingdom Pseudomonadati; phylum Pseudomonadota; class Alphaproteobacteria; order Sphingomonadales; family Sphingomonadaceae; genus Sphingomonas; species Sphingomonas oligophenolica. Next base: position 2,191 of record NZ_BAAAEH010000004.1, on the reverse strand, counting down.
GCGCATGACCGGCCACGAGCCAATCTACCGCTACGTGCGGACGAAGGCTGAACTCTCCCACTTCGTCAAGGAGTTTCGCCGGAGCCGCTACCGGTGGCTCCATCTGTCGGTGCATGGCAATCACGACCTCATCGCTTTGACGCTCGACCGGCTTAACGCCGAACAGTTCGCTGCGATCGTCGGGCCGGCGCTCGCCGATGGACGCAGGTTGTTTCTCTCCACCTGCAAGGCCGCAACCGTCGAGCTCGCGGCGGGGATCTTCCGGCGGGGCGGCTGCCTCTCGGTAGCCGGCCCGGTGAACTCGATCCGGTTCGGCGACTCTGCCATCTTCTGGGCCACCTTCTACCACCTTATGCTGAAGCAGAAGGGCCGCCGGATGCTAGGCACTAAGGTCGAGAAGGTCATTGCGACGATGGGTGCGGCGGTGGGTCGGCAGTTCCGGTTGATCAAGCCGGACGCTGACGGCGAGGCCGTGGAGCGGCTCCTCCCGGAGCAGTTGCCCAAGCAAGCCGGTAAGAAGAAGAAATAGCGATGGCGGATGCGGCGGGCTTCGTGCTCAATATCGGTGTTGGGCGGGCGGAGGAGCTGCAAGCGGAGGCCGATGGAAGGGGTGTGTTCCCCGAGGTTGTGCCGGACTTCGCGCATAGCCGGAACGTCCCGCTCACTTGCCTGATCAGTGTCGGTGGTCGGTCGATCACGCATGTGGCGCCGGCGAGGCGAGGCTTCCGCGCGGGCGTGGGCCTGCGGCGGCTCAACATCGGCCCGATGATCGAGCTGGCGGCGCCAGTATCCAAGCGCGCGCTGATGACGGCGGTCGGTCTGCGTTTCCGGCGGCACCTCGCGCAGAGGCTGCGCAATGGCGGCCTGATCCCGCCCGCGACATTCACAGCGGCAGTAGACGCGCTGATGGAGCTGGCGCCCGACGTCCGTCCCGCCCTTGTCCGATTTAGTGCCACTCGGCGGGAGCGGCTGGCACGGCTCACTCCGGAGCAGCGGCGGTCGCTCGCCATGCAGAAGGACACGTTGACCACCGCGCTGGCCATCGCCGACATCGACCGCTCGCCCATACAGGAGTGGGATCCGCCCGTTGAGGGGGAGCACGCGACATCGTTTCTCGACGGACTTCCGCAGATGCGCGAGCGGGAGGACCTCATGGTCGTCGCCGACCTCATGCGGGTGCCCGGGTTTGAGTTCGTGCGCGAGGTGGCGCACGGCGCGGTTCAGTTCGAGAGCGAGAGGACGAGGCTGACCGTGGTGATGGCTAACCACCTACCGCTAGAGGAGCAGCTCGGTGCCGATCTCGTCTACTTCAACGAGACCTACCGGTCGTTCGTGATCGTCCAGTACAAGGCGATGGAAGGTGACGACGACGAAGGCGCGGTGTTCCGCCTACCAAGCCCTCAGCTCGCCCTTGAGCTCGAGCGGATGGAGCGGCACCTCGAGCTGCTGCGCGGATGCCCGCCGAACGCGACGCGACAGGGCTACCGCATGCTGGAGAACCCGTTCTTCCTGAAACTGTGCCCGCGCATGCAGTTCGCGCCGGACAGCCAGGCGCTGGTAAAAGGCATGTACCTGACGCTCGACCACTGGAAGCTGATCGAGGCGGACGAGTCGATGGTCGGTTCGCGCGGCGGTCGCATCGTCACCTACGGCAACGTCGGTCGACACTTAGACAACAGCGCATTCGTGCGCCTCGTCGCCGACGCCTGGGTGGGCACGACGGTCGAGCAGTCGGACGTCTTGGAGCGGCTGATCAGGGAGGTCCTCGCAACGGGAAGGACCGTCACGTTTGCGGTCAAGTCCGACAAGCCGCCGCCCGACGATGCTGAGCAAGTCAGCGCCATCGACGTCACGCGGCCGCAGGACGAACAGGAGCCTCCTCTTACCGTGTCGATCGGCTGACACCACGCTCAGCCTGCATCGCGGAACCGCCATTGGGGAATATCACATCAACGGGGGGCACGGGCGCCAAGCCGCCAAGCGCGAAGGAAACGTCGCCCCGATCCATGACCTAGGTCGACACGGCACGACTTGGGGTGCGATGCTGCCTGTCATGACGAAGAGCTACACTGCGATCCTCTCGATCCACGGCATTGGCCGACACCGGCGTTACGCCAACGCCGGGGCTGTTGATTTCCGCTGAGAGTTGACCCGGGATTTTCATCGAGAAGTGACCCGGGTGGATATGGTG
>NZ_BAAAEH010000003.1:0-132085 GCF_039522915.1 Sphingomonas oligophenolica | reverse complement strand
GCTACCTCCATCTCCCCAACTCGCCCTCAATCTAGGCACAGCATGAAAAATCCCGGACAGCAGTGGGCACACCTCCGGGGTGACGACATGGTCTGGCGGTATCCTCCACCTTCACCCAATAACGGTTTTTCTTGTTGCGCCGCATTATGGCTCCGCCCGTAACAATCTGATAGCGCCGGGCTATGCCAAGCGCCGCCGCCTCCGCCCGGGAAATCCTCGTTCGCCTTCACGACGTGATGGCGTCGCGCACCTTGCCGCAGGCGAAGCTCAATTCAGTGGTGCAGATCGTCGGCGAGGCGATGCACAGCGAGGTCTGCTCGATCTACCTTCTGCGCGACGGCGTGCTCGAGCTCTACGCGACCCGCGGCCTTGCCCAGGAGGCGGTCCACGTCACCAAGCTCGCGCTCGGCGAGGGGTTGGTCGGCAAGATCGCCGAGGATGTCGAGACGCTCAATCTCGACGAGGCGGCGAGCCATCCCGATTTCGCCTACAAGCCTGAAACCGGTGAGGAGAAGTTCCACAGCTTCGCCGGCGTGCCGATCATCCGCCGCGAGCGGGCGGTCGGGGTGCTCTGCGTCCAGCATGCCGATCCGCACAAATATGACGATGTCGAGATCGAGGCGCTGCAGACCGTGGCCATGGTGCTCAGCGAGCTGATCGCCAATGCCGATCTCGCCGATGCGGGGGGCGCCGCGGCGGCACGGCCGCAATCGACCGCCGCCATGCGGATCCAGGGTCTGAAGCTCGTCGACGGCATGGCGAGCGGTTACGCCGTGTTCCACCAGCCGCGCGTCACCATCGAGCATACGGTCGCGGAGGACGTCGAGGCCGAGCGGCACCGGGTCTATGCGGCGTTCGACAAGATGCGCGAGCAGATCGAGCGCATCTCCGCCCAGGCCGAATTCGGCGTCGGCGGCGAGCATGAGGAGGTGCTCGAGACCTACAAGATGTTCGCCTATGACGAGGGCTGGGCGCGCCGGATCAACGAGGCGATCGATTCAGGCCTGACCGCCGAGGCGGCGATCGAACGCGTCCAGCAGCGCACCCGCACTCGCATGCGCCAGATCGACGATCCCCTGCTCGCTGACCGGATGCACGATCTGGAGGATCTCTCCAATCGCCTGCTCCGCATCGTCTCGGGCCAGATGGGCACTGCCGCGCAATTGGGCCTCAGGCAGGACACGATCCTGATCGCGCGCAATCTCGGACCCGCAGAGCTGCTCGAATATGATCGCCGCCGGTTGAAGGGCGTGATCCTCGAGGAAGGATCGCTCACCGCGCATGTGACGATCGTCGCGCGGGCGATGGGCGTGCCGGTGCTTGGGCGGGTCAAGGGCGTGCGACGGCTGATCGGCGAAGGCGATCTGCTGCTGCTCGACGTTACGGCGGGCAATGTCTTCGCGCGCCCGTCCTCGTCGATGGAGGAGGCCTTCGAGACCAAGCTCGAGCTTCGGCAGCAACGCCGCGCCGCTTTCGCCGCGCTCAAGAGCGAGGCGCCGGTCACGAAGGACGGCCACCGGCTGACGGTGATGGTCAATGCGGGCCTGCGCGACGATGTCGCAGCGCTCGACGTGACCGGGGCCGACGGTATCGGGCTGTTCCGTACCGAATTCCAGTTCCTGATCTCCTCGACCCTGCCGTCGCGCGAGCGCCAGCAGAAGCTCTATCGGGACGTGCTCGATGCAGCAGGCGACCGCCCGGTCATCTTCCGCACCGTCGATATCGGCGGCGACAAGGCCTTGCCCTATCTCAACAAGGAAGACGCCGACGAGGAGAATCCGGCGATGGGCTGGCGAGCGCTCCGGCTCGCGCTCGATCGCGGGGGGCTGATGAAGGTCCAGGCGCGTGCGTTGCTCGATGCCGCTGCCGGACGCACGCTCAACGTGATGTTCCCGATGGTCTCCGAACCCTGGGAGTTCGACGAGGCGCGCGCCCTGTTCGAGGCGCAGCGCGAGTGGATGGAGGCGCGCGGACGCAAGCTGCCGGCGGAGATCCGCTACGGTGCGATGCTCGAGGTGCCGGCGCTTGCCGAACAGCTCGACCTGCTGCTGCCGCATATCGATTTCCTGTCGGTCGGCACCAATGACCTGACCCAGTTCCTGTTCGCCGCCGATCGCGCCAATCCAAGGCTCGCCGAGCGCTACGACTGGCTGAGCGCTGCGATCCTGCGCTTCCTGCGCCGCCTCGTGGCGCCGACCCGCGCGGCCGGGGTGCAACTTGCCGTGTGCGGGGAGATGGGCGGCCGGCCGCTCGAGGCAATGGCGCTGATCGGCCTCGGCATCGACCGGCTGTCGATCACCCCGGCGGCGGTCGGCCCGATCAAGGCAATGGTCCGCTCGCTCGATCGGACCGCGCTGATGGCGCATATGGAAGCGCTGCTCGCCGCCCCGCCGCGCGATATGCGCGGTGCGCTGCAGGCCTGGGCGACGCAAAGCGGGGTCGAACTGGCATGATCGCGTGACGGGCGGGGCCGGAGGCCGTTGACACCGCCGCGACGCTTTGTGAGACACGCTGCCAACGCAGGACTATAACGGGCCGCAACCTTCCTGCCGGAGACGAGAATTGACCGATACCGATCCCGGCGAGGAAGCAACATTGTTCCCCAAGACTGCCGGCGAACGATTGCGAGAGGCGCGCGAGGCCCAGGGCCTGTCCCTGACCGAGATCGCAGCGCGCACGCGCATCCCGGTTCGCCAGCTCGAAGCGATCGAGGCGTCGAACTTCGCCGCTCTTCCGTCGATCACCTACTCGGTCGGCTTCGCCAAGGCCTATGCGCGAGCGGTCGGCGCCGACGAAGTGGCGATCGCGCGCGATGTGCGCAGCCAGAACGACGTCGCAATCCGGCACACCGAGTATGAGTCGTTCGAAGTCACTGATTCGTCGCGCATCCCGACGCGTGGCCTTGCCTTTGCCGGCTTCGGCATCGCGCTGGTGCTGCTGATCGCGGTCGGCCTCTGGTACGGCACGACCTGGTTCCGCGCCGGGGATTCGGCGCCCGCGGCACCGGCCGCCGAGACGGCGCAAGTGCCCCAGGCAGCGCCGACGGCTGCTTCACCGGCCCCGGCAGCTGCCGGCCAGGTGTCGATCATCGCCACGGACGAGGTCTGGATGCGTATCTATGATGCGACCGGCAAGACGCTTTACCAGAACACCTTGAAGCCGGGAGACCGCTACGAGGTTCCCGCCGATGCCAATGGCCCGATGATCAATGTCGGCCGGCCCGACAAGCTGCAGATCCTGGTCAACGGCACTGCCGTGCCGCCGCTCGGCGACGGCGCGCGGGCGATCCAGGATGTCGGGATCAGCGCCGCGGCGCTCGTGGCCCGGGCAAGCGGCGCACCGCAGCCGGTGCCGGCCGCGACCGCCACATCAGCACCCCCGCAGCGTGCGACTCAGCGAAAGCCGGCCGCGTCGCGCCCGCGCAGTGAAAGCACGCCGGCCACGACCGCGACCCCGCCAGTGACGCCGCCTGCCGCGGCGGCGCCGACCGCTTCCGCCACGCCGGCTCCTTGAGGTGGGCGATAGAATGAATGCTGTCTTTATATCCGGACGTTCACCGCACCGGGGGGTGTTTATGCGCAACTATCTGATGATGGCGACAATGTTGGCGGGGATCGGCCTCGCCCCAGGTGTCGCGCACGCCCAGTCAGCCATTGCCGGCCGGGTCGACCGGCTCGAAAGCGAGATGCGCGCCGTGCAGCGCAAGGTCTTTCCGGGCGGCAGCGGCCAATATGTCCAGCCCGACATCTCCCCGCCCGAGGCAAACACCACGCTCCCGGGCAGCCCGGCGAGCAGCCCGGTCACTGATCTCGAAGCGCGCGTGAGCGCACTCGAATCGCAGATTACCGTCATGACCGGGCAGATCGAGACGACCCAGCACCGGGTTCAGCAACTCGAAGACGGATTCAGCGCCTATAAGCGGACGACCGACGCGCGGTTGAAGCTGATCGAGGAATCAGCGTCCCAGGCGAGTGCGACATCGGGTGCGGCCGAGCCGGAATCGGCCGTGTCGATGCCGCCCGCTACCCGCCCGTCCGTCAAGCCGGCCGCGCCCATCACGAAGCCGGTTACGCCCGCCGCCAAGCCGTCGGCGTCCGCCGCCAAGGATCCGTTGCGGGCGAAGAAGGTTGCCGCGGTCGAGAAGCCGCCGGTCACTGACGATCCCGCCGAGGACAGCTATCTCTACGGCTACCGGCTGTGGCAGGCGAAGCTCTATCCCGAGGCCGAGGCGGTATTCCAGAAGGTCGTCGCGACCTATCCAACCCACAAGCGGGCAAGCTATGCGCAGAATCTGCTCGGGCGCTCCTATCTCGAGGAAGGCAATGTGCGGGCGGCGATGCAGTCCTTCTACGACAATTTCCACAAGATGCCCGATGGCGACCGCGCGCCCGACAGCCTGTCCTATCTCGCGCAGACGCTGATCAAGATCGACAAGCCGGCCAAGGCTTGTGAGGTCTATGGCGTGCTCGATCAGGTTTATAGCGCGAAGATCAGCGAGGCGATGAAGGCCGAAATCGTCCGCGGGCGCGCCCAGGCGCAGTGCAAGTGACGGGAATCGGGCACGTGATCCGGGCCGGTTCATTCCGACACGGGCCGGACGCCGGCTAGGCCGGGGCGCATGGGCGCACCCGACACCGGGTCGATCGAGCGGTTCCGACGCGATTTCGAGGCAGTGCTCGGGCATGTTCCCGGGGCCGGCGAGCGGATTGCGCTTGCCGTGTCGGGCGGACCAGACAGCATGGCGATGCTCGCGCTCGCTATCGCCGCTTTCCCGGGAAAGGTGGTTGCCGCGACGGTGGATCACGGCTTGCGCGCCGAATCGGCTGACGAAGCGGGGATGGTGGCGCGTTATTGCGCTGACGGCGACGTCCGGCACGCCACGCTGCGCATCGCGTCGCCGCCTGAGGCGCGCGACAATATCCAGTCCTGGGCACGACAGGAACGTTATGCGCTGTTGCAGCGCTGGGCGATCGAATCGGGCGCCGCTTCGCTCGCGACCGCGCACCATGCCGATGACCAGGCCGAGACATTCCTGATGCGCGCCGCCCGGGGATCGGGCCTGTCCGGCCTCGCGGCGGTGCGTCGAAGGCAGGATATCGACGTCACCATTCCCTCCCGATTCGAAGGCTCGACCGAAGCGGCTGGGCTGTGGCTTTCGCCGTCACCCCTGGCGCTGGTCAGACCCTTATTGGCCTGGCGGCATCACGAACTGGTTGAGGTAGCGGTTGCCGCTGGTGTCCCGTTCGTGGACGATCCGAGCAACACCGACGATCGCTTCGACCGAACGCGATTCCGCCGACTGCTGGCGGAGGCGGCCTGGATCGATCCAGTCCAGATCGGGCGGTCCGCCGCCTATCTGGCGGAGGCTGATGCAGATTTGCGCACGATCAGCCAATGGCTCTGGAAGGAGCGCGCGCTCCCGTCGGGACATTTCGAAGCCAGGCTGGATGTCGCGGGCCTGCCGCGGGCACTGCGGCGTTATCTGGCGCGCATGGCGATGGACCATCTGGTCCTGAAGCTCGGCATGACCAGCGGCTGGTCCAATGCAGCCAATATCGAATCACTGCTGGATTCGCTCGAGGCTGGGAAGGCCGCGACCCAGGCCGGCATCATGGCCTCGGCGAAGGGCGATGTCTGGCATTTCCGCGAGGCGCCGCCGCGGCGATCACACTGATCAACGATATGCGCCGTTTGTTCCATTGCCATTAAGATAGCACCGCCTATCTTGGGGGGTGAAAGGTACCGGATACCCATGAACGACAATGACAAGCAGCAGGGCCCCGACAATGGGGGCAGCAACCCCTGGATGAAGAACCTGCTGATCTGGGTCGGCATTTTCCTCGCGCTGGCGGTGTTCGTGACGATTTTCAACGGCCCGGCGCAGCCGGCCGCGACCAGCACGATCGCCTATTCAGCCTTCCTCGACAAGGTCGAGGCCGGGAATGTCCGGGACGTCAACGTCGCCGGCGAGGTGATCTCCGGTACCCTCAAGGACGGCAGCAAGTTCCGCACCTATGCGATGGTGCAGGATCCCGAACTGACGCCGTCGCTCCGCAAGAACGGCGTGGTGATTACCGCCAAGCCCGAGGACGGCCCGCCGATCTGGCAATATCTGCTGATGCAGTCGCTGCCCTTCCTGCTGATGCTCGGCCTCGCTTTCTTCATCCTGCGCCAGATGCAGAAAAATTCGGGCTCGGGCGCGATGGGCTTCGGCAAGAGCCGGGCGAAGATGCTGACCCAGCGCGAAGGCAAGGTGACCTTCGACGATGTCGCCGGCATCGACGAGGCGCGCGAGGAATTGCAGGAGATCGTCGAGTTCCTGAAGGACCCGACCAAATTCGCCCGGCTCGGCGGCAAGATCCCCAAGGGCGCGCTGCTGGTCGGCTCGCCCGGGACCGGCAAGACGCTGCTCGCCCGCGCGATCGCGGGTGAGGCGGGCGTGCCCTTCTTCACCATCTCGGGCTCCGACTTCGTCGAGATGTTCGTCGGCGTCGGCGCGAGCCGCGTGCGCGACATGTTCGAACAGGCCAAGAAATCGGCGCCGTGCATCGTCTTCATCGACGAGATCGACGCAGTCGGCCGCCATCGCGGCGCCGGCCTCGGCAACGGCAATGACGAGCGCGAGCAGACGCTCAACCAGCTGCTCGTCGAGATGGACGGCTTCGAGGCGAACGAAGGCATCATCATCATCGCCGCGACCAACCGCCCCGACGTGCTCGACCCCGCCTTGCTGCGGCCGGGCCGGTTCGACCGGCGCGTGACCGTTCCGCTGCCCGATATCGAGGGCCGGGTGAAGATCATCGAAGTCCATATGAAGAAGGTGCCGATCGCGCCCGATGTCGACGCGCGCACCATCGCGCGCGGCACGCCGGGCATGTCGGGTGCCGATCTCGCCAATCTCGTGAACGAGGCGGCGCTGATGGCGGCGCGTCTCGGCAAGCGCCTGGTCGCGATGGCCCAGTTCGAGACCGCCAAGGACCGGGTGATCATGGGCACCGAGTGGAAATCACTGGTGATGACCGACGACGAAAAGCGCATGACCGCCTATCATGAAGCCGGGCACGCCCTTGTCCGTATTCATGAGCCGGCGTCAGACCCGATTCACAAGGCGACGATCATCCCGCGCGGCGGCGCGCTCGGCATGGTCGTCAGCTTGCCGGAGCGCGACAGCTACTCCTATCATCGCGACAAGATGTATGCGGATCTCGCCACGGTGATGGGCGGCCGCGTCGCCGAGCAGCTGATCTTTGGCTATGACAAGGTCTCGTCGGGCGCGTCCGGCGACATCAAGCAGGCGACCAAGCTCGCCCGCGCGATGGTGATGCAATGGGGCATGTCGGACAAGCTCGGGCCGCTGCAATATGAAGAGCAGCAGGGCGAGACCTTTCTCGGCTATTCGCAGACTCAGCGCCACAATATGTCGAATGAGACGGCGCTGATGATCGACAGCGAAATCCGCGCGCTGGTCGATGGCGGCCTGGCGCGCGCCACCGAGGTGCTGACCAAGCATATCGACCAGCTTCATCTCATCGCCGGCGCGTTGCTCGAATATGAGACGCTGACCGGGGACGAGATCAAGCGGCTGGCCTCGGGCCAGGATATCGGTCGGATCGACAGCGACATGAAGGGTCCCTCAGTCCCGGCCGGTGGCACCTCGATTCCCAAGACGCGACGCCCCAAGGGTCCCTTCGGCAGCCCGGCGCCGCAGGGGGCCTGAGGCCCTGGGCCAACCGGCCGGGGTTAGACCTGGCGGTTGGCTCGGTTCTCGACGCCGCGGGGCGCAGGCCTCGCGGGCCGCTTCCGGCGATACTGGTCGCGGAGCGTCGCGGCGATATCGTCCTGGCTGTCGCTGTCGAGCAGGGCCTGGGTGACGGCAATGCGGGCTGCGCACGCCACATCGACTCCCTTGTGGCCCTCAAGCCGGTTCAGGAGCGTCGCCAGGTCGACATGCTCGGCGGCGGCCGCGCGCGCCGCCACCTCGGCGCCGCTGATGATCCGACCGACGGGGTGCGCTTCCGGCGGGCTCGAGACCACACCGAAGATCTCCCGCCTCTTACGAGCGCTGAGCTCTTCGGACATCGCCGGCTCGTTTCCTCCTGAATCGCCTGAAGCGCAGACGGCCGGCGCCGTTGTGCGCAGGGACTGGAGGCGTTCGAGGCGGATGCGCAGCCCTTCGATCAGCAGGGTCGTGTCGGCCCTGGGCAGCATGGCGGCATAGGCGTGGTCGATCAGGCTGGCGATCTCGCGATCGGCCTCGTCACGCCTGGTGCCGCCGGTGGCGACGCGCTTCAAGACGTCCCGGATGTCAGCATAAAGGGCCGGGTTGCCTCCACGCAGCTGGGCGAAGCCGGGCTGGCGCCGTTCCAGCGCTGCCATTGCCATATCGGCCCGGGCGTCGTCGCTGAGCGCCCTCACGACGGGCGAGGTCGCCGGGTCGGCGGCGCGGTCCGGCGGCACTGACGCGCCGAGCGAGGCCAGGAAGGCGAACAGCAATGCGGCGCGCGCGATGACGCGTGACGGCCCTTCGACCCCGCCGGGAAGCGCACCGACGAGCGGCAGCAAGCCCGCGGCGGCGAGGGCGAACAGATAGACCGGGGGAGCCGGGTGCCACGCCGCGCGCAATTGCAAGGCGGCAAGGGCGAGGGCCAATCCCGCGGCCGTTCCACCGAGGATGAACCATTCGCGGTGCTGCCCGAGCAGTCGGCCAAGCGTCACGCGGACGGCCGACAATAGGGCCAGCCGGAGATAGGCGAGCAGGCAGGCAATGACGGCCAGCGCAAAGAGCTCAGCGGGATCGAAATGAGCGAAGACGAGCATGAGACCGAGCCCGCCAGCGCAGAAAATGGCGGCGCCCCCGAGATTGAGCGATCCCGGCTCGGCGGGGGGAACGACGATATAGGACCAGATCGCGATCCCGATCGCCGGAAGCACGATGAAGGTCGGCCAATAAGGCGGCGGCAGCGCCATGGTGGCGAAAGCGAGCAGGACGAAGGCGGCGAGCCAACCTTCGGTCAGCCAGCGCGCCCGGCCAGCGCGTTCCTGAAAGCGCTGCCGCCAGCGGGCGAGGAGGTGAAGCGCGGCAAAGGGGGTCGCGAAGCCAATCACGGCGGCGCCGGCGATCACTGCGGACGAAGGGGCCACGCCGCTGCCGTACATGATCGAGCCGAGCCAGAGCTGAGCCAGAAAGACGAGTGGCATCAGCGCCAGGATGCCGAGCGTCATCCGCGGCTTGGCGAGGAAACGCCGCCAGCGCTCCACCGACTCTTTCTTGTAGGAATAATGCAGGCCGGGCGCGACTTCGCCGCGGATGCCGAGAAAAATCTCGATGCCGCCGATCATGCCCGGGCGGAAGGCCTGGATCCGCCACGACCACCAGGGGCCGGGCGCGCGGGTCAGCGATCGCCATGCGGCATGATGGGCATGGCCCGGGCGATTGAGGCTTTCGATCAGCCGCCATTCGTCGAGCCGGTCGAGCACCATGGTGATCGCCGGGTCGACACTGCGCCAGCGGTCTGCCTTGCCCCATCCGAACGCCTGAATCGATTGCAGCAGCACTGCATCGCTATGCGGGATGGTCGAGGCGAGCAGGGCGGCGAGCCACGGCTCATTATCGGTGCGGATGCGGATTTCGCCGAGCGCCGGCGCGCGCAGGATCGCGTTGAGCCGTTCCTCGAGCACTGCGTCGGTCGGCCGCCAGGGGCCGCGCAGGCCGGCTTCGAGATCAGCCATGGCAGCGCGCAATGCGTCGATCTCGGCCTCACGCGCCGCCATCGCCGCGGCGATTTCAGGCTCCTCAGGGGGCGCTTGCCCGTGCGGATCGCCGGTTGCAGCGTTCGGCGGCTCGCGCCAGTCGCTCTCCGTATCGCTGATTGTCCCGTCATCCTCGTCTGCCGCGGCCCACGCCGCCGCATGGTCGAGATGCCGCAGCGCCGCGTCATAGGCGGCGCGCAGGCGCTTGAAGCCTTCGGGATCGTCTTCCGGATTGGTGACGCGCAGCCTGGTCGCATAGGCGCGCCTGATCGCGGCGCGATCGCTGCCGCGGGGGATCCCGAGGGTCGCCCAGATGGTCACGCCGCGCGGCCGGTCACAGGAACCGTTCGCCCTCGATGCGGTCGAGCGCCTCGTGGAAATCCTTGCGCGCATGGTCGACGGCGCGGGGATCCTGCCCGTCGAGCACTGCCTGGAACTGGGTGATCAGATGGTCGATGATCGCCCGGTCGTCGCCGAGGAAATTCTCGAAGCATTTCTCGCCCCGCGCGAGCGCCGCCCGGTTGAGCTCGTCCTCGCGGGGATGAGTCTTCAGCGCTGCGAGTGCGGCCCGCCGCTCGGCGATCGCGGCCTCGTCGCCGACATGATCGTCGTTGATGACGAGGCTGGTGCGCTGCCCTGACTTTTCGACCAGGATATCGACTTCGAGCAGGCCGCTGACATCATAGGAGAAGCGTACCTGGATCTGTTGCCCGGCGGGGCCGCGGGGCACCTTCACCCGCGTTTCGCCGATCGCGACATTGTCGCGCACCAGCCGAGCCTCGCCCTGGTAGATGCCGAACAGCACTTCGGTCTGGTTGTCCTGGATCGTCTCGAAGCTGTGAACCCGGCTTGCCGGGATCACCGTGTTGCGTTCCAGGATCGGGGAGAAGAGCCCATGCTCAAAGCCACCGCCCGGCAATTGCCGGCTGATGTTCACGCCGAGCGAATAGGGGCAGACATCAGTGACGACAACTTCGCGCAGCGCCGAATCGCGCGCCTTCAGTCCCGCCTGCACCGCTGCGCCGAGCGCCACCGCCTCGTCCGGATTGACCGTCGCGTTGGGAAACCGCCCGAACATCCGCGCCACCGCGCGGCGGACGATGGGCATCCGCGTCGCCCCGCCGATCAGGATGATGTCGGACAGCGCCTCGGGCCGCAGGTCGCTGTCGCGCAAGGCCCTGAGCACCGGCTCGCGCAGCCGCTCGATCAGCGGCGCCGCCTGGGCTTCGAACTCTGCGGCCTGGACTTCGAGCTCGTAGGGCTCGTCCTTCCAGATCATGCGCATCGTCGCCGACGCCGCCGTGGTCAGGTCGCGGCGGGCGCGTTCGGCCTGCTCGCGGATCTTCTGATAGAGCGCGTCGTCACGCTCGGACGCCTTCCAGGCGTCGGCGAAGCGGGCGCGCATCAGCCCGATGAGCAGTTCGTTGAAATCCTCGCCACCCAGCTGGTTGTCGCCGGTCGAGGCGCGGACCTCGATGATGCCTTCGAAGATCTCCACGATCGAGACGTCGAACGTGCCGCCGCCGAGATCGAAGACGAAGAAGCGCGCCTCGCGCTCGAGATTGTGGATGCCATAGGCCAGCGCGGCGGCGGTCGGTTCGTTGATCAGCCGCTCGACACGGAGCCCGGCAAGCTCGCCGGCGCGGTGAGTGGCCTTGCGCTGCTGATCGTTGAAATAGGCGGGAACGGTGATGACCGCTTCGGTGACGGATTCTCCCAGAAAGGCTTCGGCATCCTCCTTCAGGCTGCGCAGCACGAGTGCCGAAAGCTCCTCGGCGCTGTAATTCCGGTCGCCCAGCCTGGTCGTCCGGCGCGTGCCCATGTAGCGCTTGAAGGCACTCGCGGTGGCGTGCGGATGGCTTGCCTGACGCTCTCGCGCGGCGAGCCCGACGAGCAGGGTGCCGTCATCGTCGATGCTCACCGCGGACGGCGTCAGCGTCTGGCCGAGACGATTGGGGATCAGGGTCGCGGCGCCATCCTTCCAGACGGCAGCGGCGCTGTTGGTCGTGCCAAGGTCGATTCCGATGATCATGCCGTGCTTCGAGTCCCCGCCCAGTTTCAACCGCATAACCGCGCGGCTCGCGGCGGTGAAGCACCGGATTGGCGTTCGCCGGTGATTCGGTTCATTTTCGGTTCACCGGGCGGCCCGCCATCTCGGGGGCGTGACATGAGGGGTGTGAGATGCGGGGAATGATCAAGGCCGGCGCGCTGGCATTTCTGGTAATACCGGCGATGGCCCAGGCAATGACGGTCGACGAATTCCTGGCGAAAGCCGCCGCGCTCCAGGCGAAAGGCATGGTGGCGATGGTGTCGCCCGATCTCGGGCTGGTTCGGGACGAGATCAAGACGGCGGCGACGGCCTATCGCGCGGATCTCGACGGCGCCCAAGCCGCCGGCCGGAAGCCGCGAAGCTGCCCGCCCCCCAAGGGCCAGGCAAAGATCGATTCGAACACTCTGATCGCCTCGTTCAGGACGATTCCGGCAGCGAAGCGGACGATGAGCGTGAAGGCGGCCTTCTACAGCTTCATGGACAAGCGCTATCCCTGCCCCTGACCGGACCTATTCTATTCCATCAGGCCGAGAACGAGCAGCAGGATGGAAAAGGCAAGCAGCGCGATGAAGGCGAACCACATCAGCGCGATCGTCCGCCACAAGGCTGATCGCTTGCGCAGCGAATAGGCGCCGCACAGCTGCGCGAACATGTGCACGGGTGGAGCGAGCAGCGCCGCCAGCGTGATCATGCCGGCCGACAGGCCGACCATGCTGCCGAGACTGAGCGCCACCACCAGCAGCATCATGAAGCTGAGCGAATAAGTGACGAAAATCGCATGGTCGTAGAGCTGAAAGCGGCGCCGCCACAGGAACAGCAGCGCCACGAACGGCACCGAGATCGGGATCAGCGCCCAGGAGAATTTATAAGCGCTGGACTGGAGCTTGTAGAGAGCCAGGCCGGGATTGGCTCTCACCTTGGCAATGCCCCGGTCGAGCACCGGCCAGCCGGTCTCGTGCCCGGCGGCCCCCAGATCCGTATGGCCGCCGGCAGCGTCGTCCCGCGCCGCCTTGAGCGCGTCGACCGTGTTCTGCGCCGCGATCAAGTCTCCATCGGGTTCGTCTGTCGGGGCCTTTGCGTGCGCCGCGCGTGCCCTGGTGAGTTCGGCGGTCGCCTCGGCGATCTTGGTGTCGATCTTCGCGATCTTCTGCTGGCGCGCCGCCGGGTTTGCCTCGGGCGTTTCAAGCTCGCCATCGAAGGTGTGGATCGTCGCGAACATCAGGAAGACGGAGAACAGGAACAGCGCGAGCGGGGACACGAAGCGCGCGCGCTCGCCAGCGATATAGCGCCGGGTCAATGCCCCGGGATGCAATACCAGCATCGGCAGCGTGCGCCAGATCTTGCCCTCGAAATGAAAGACGCCGTGAAGCAGGTCATGCGCGATCGAGCTCAGCGTGCGGTGGACATGCTCGGTCTGGCCGCAGGCGTGGCAATAGTCACCGATCAGCGCAGTGCCGCAGTTCAGGCACAGGCCGTGCGCCGCGCCCCCGGCATGGCCCTCCCCCGCGCGCGGCTCGAAAGCGCGCCCGATCAATGCTCCTGTGGCGATATCGCCGGCTGCCTCGATTCCCCCGCTCATCGCGGTCGATTATCACTGGATGCGGATAAGGCGATAGGGCTTTGGCGCTGGGCCATGGTCGTGGTAGCGAGATTTTCATGGCTGATGCCGAGAATGATTCCACTGGCTTGATTGCCGAAATGGGCCGCCGGGCGCGCGCTGCCGCGCGCGCGCTCGCCGGGCTGTCGAGCGCGGCCAAATGCCGGGCGCTCGAAATGGCCGCTGAAGCGATTCGCCAGGCCACGCCGGAAATTCTCGCGGCGAACGCTATCGACATGGCGCGTGCCGAGGCGGCGGGCTTGTCGAGTGCGATGCTCGACCGTCTCCGGCTCGATCCCCGGCGGATCGACGCGATGGCGGAGGGGGTCGCTACCGTCGCCACGCTGCGCGATCCGGTAGGCCAGCTGATCGACGAGAATCGCCGCCCCAATGGTCTCATCCTGCGGCGCGTTCGCGTACCGATCGGGGTAATCGGCATTATCTACGAAAGCCGCCCGAATGTGACCGCTGATGCAGCCGCGCTCTGCATCAAGTCGGGCAATGCGGTGATCCTGCGCGGCGGATCGGAAGCGATCGAGAGCAATCGCGCGATTCACGCGGCTTTGGTCGCCGGGCTCGAGCGTGGCGGGATTTCGGGCGATGCGGCGCAACTCGTTCCGACCACTGATCGCGCTGCGGTCGGGGCGATCCTTGGCGCCGAGGGAGTGATCGACCTCGTCGTGCCGCGCGGCGGCAAGAGCCTCGTCGCACGGGTTCAGGCCGAGGCGCGCGTGCCCGTGCTCGCGCATCTCGACGGCATCAACCATGTCTATGTCGACGCCTCGGCTGATTCGACGATGGCCGAGGCGATCACCGTCAACGCCAAGATGCGGCGGACCGGCATTTGCGGCGCCATGGAGACGCTGCTGATCGACCGCGCCTACCCCTATCCGGAAGCGCTGGTCCGGGCGCTGATGGCCACCAGTTGCGAAGTTCGCGGCGACGCGGCGGTTCAGGCGCTCGTCCCTGCGGTAGCCGCAGCCAGCCCTGCCGATTGGGACACCGAATATCTCGAGGCGATCGCTTCGGTCGCGATCGTTGACGGTGTCGAGGGCGCGATGGCGCATATCGCGGCGCACGGATCGCATCATACCGATGCGATCGTCGCGTCCGACGAGGGTGTCGCCGAGCGCTTCCTCGCCAGCGTCGACAGCGCGATCGTGTTGTGGAACGCCTCGACCCAATTCGCCGACGGTGGCGAATTCGGCCTTGGCGCCGAAATCGGCATCGCCACCGGCCGGCTGCATGCGCGTGGGCCCGTCGCGCTGGAGGGGCTGACGACCTATAAGTGGATCGTGCGCGGCACCGGCCAGGTTCGCCCCTGATTATTTCCCGGGCGGGATTGCGAGGCAAGGCGCGGATACGCATATCCGCCGCGCTGGCGGGGGCCGTCACGAGGGAAAGCCGCAAGGGGAAATCTGCGATGCGCTATAACCCGCTGGGCCGCACCGGCCTGTTCGTCTCCGAACTCTGCCTCGGCACGATGACCTTCGGCGGCGAAGGCTTTTTCGCATATATGGGTCAGGTGAAGCAGGACGAGGCAGATGCCTTGCTGCGTGCCGCGGTCGATGCCGGGGTGAACTTCATCGACACTGCCAATGTCTATTCGCAAGGCGTGTCCGAGCAGATCACTGGTCAGGCGATCAAGAATCTGGGTCTGAAGCGTGAGGATGTGGTGCTCGCCACCAAGGTGATGGGGCCGATGGGCGAGGGGCCGAACAGCCGCGGCAATTCGCGCGGGCACATCATGGACCAGATCAAGGCAAGCCTGGCCCGGCTCGGCACCGACCATATCGATCTCTACCAGATCCACGGCTTAGATGCCGCGACGCCGATCGAGGAGACGGTCCGCGCGCTCGACGATCTCGTGCGACAGGGCCATGTCCGCTATGTCGGGATTTCGAACTGGGCTGCGTGGCAGATCGCCAAGGCACTCGGCATCGCCGAGCGGCTCGGGATGGAGCGCTTCCAGAGCGTTCAATCCTATTACACCATCGCCGGCCGCGATCTCGAGCGCGAACTGGTGCCGATGATGAACTCGGAAGGCCTCGGCCTGATGGTCTGGAGTCCGCTCGCCGGTGGCTATCTCTCGGGCAAATATCGGGATGGCGACACGCAGGGCCGCCGCGCGACCCGCGCCTTCCCGCCGGTCGACGAGGTGCGCGGCGACAAGGTGCTCGATGCGCTTGAGCCGATCGCGAAGGCGCATGGCGTCTCGGTCGCGCAGATTGCGATCGCCTGGCTGCTCCACCAGCCGCATGTCACCAGCGTGATCGTCGGCGCCAAGCGCAAGGACCAGCTCGACGACAATCTCGCCGCGGCGAAGGTGGTGCTGAGCGCTGACGAGCTGGCGACGCTCGATGCGGTCAGTAAGCTGCCGCCCGAATATCCCGGCTGGATGACGGCGCTCCAGGGCACCTATCGCGACGGCGTACTGAAGCAGCCGCCGCGCGGCTGATGCTTGTATCCGATGTATCTGATGTATACATTTGATACATGAGCAAGACGGCTGTGATCACCGCCCGTGTCGATGAGGCAACGCTGCAATCCCTCGACGCGCTCGCCGAGAGCCAGGAGCGCAGCCGCGCCTGGCTCGTCGCCAAGGCGATCCAGCGGTACGTCAAGGAAGAAACCGAATTCCACTCCTTCATCAAGGAGGGCGAGGATGCCATCGATCGCGGCGACTATCTGACTCACGAGGAAATGATCGCCGATATCAAGAGCTGGAAACTGGGTCGGAAGCGCGTCGCCTGATGCGCATTCTCTGGTCGCGGCCGGCGCGCGACGATGTCTTTGCGATCGCGGACTATTATGATGCGATCGACCCCGATCTTGCCGAAGCGATTGTCGATCGGATCGATGGCGCCGCCTCGGCATTGCTCGCCAATCCCCATATCGGCAGGCCGTTCGTGAATCTCGATATCCGCAAATGGAACGTGCGGCACACGCCCTTCCTGCTGCTCTATGTGGTTCGCGGCAACGACATCGAAATCCGCCGCGTCAGGCACGGCGCGGCCGATTGGCTGGCAGAATGACCCGCATCGGCATCCTCGGCGGGTCGTTCAACCCGGCGCATAGCGGCCACCGCGCCATCAGCCTCGCTGCAATCGCGGCGCTTGGGCTCGATGAAGTCTGGTGGCTGGTCTCGCCCGGCAACCCGCTCAAGGAGAAGAGCGGCGACATGGCGCCCGTCGCCGCCCGCCTCGCCTCGGCGCGCGTGATGGCGCGGCACGCGCCAATCCGGGTCAGCGCGATCGAGCTGAAACTGGGTACGCGCTACACCGTCGATACCGTCGCCAAGCTCCTGCGGCTCTACCCGAAGAAGCGCTTCATCTGGCTGATGGGCGCGGACAATCTCGCCCAGTTCGACCAGTGGCGCGATTGGCGCGGCATAGCGCGAGAGGTTCCGATTGCGGTTGTCGCCCGTCCGGGCTATGAAGGGGCTGCCCGCGCGGCCCCCGCGATGGGTTGGTTGCGGCGCTTCATCCGGCCCGCATGCCAGGCAAAGAACTGGACGAAGTGGAGATTGCCGGCACTCGTGCTGTTGCGCTTCCGCCCCGACCCGACTTCTGCGACCCGGCTTCGCATGGCCGATCCCGCCTGGCAGCGGCGTTTTCTGCCGCGAATATCGTCCCCACCCTCACCATAGGAACCGTCTTGGCCTTATCTTCCTCCGTATTGCGTGCGACCGATCCCGACGAGGTCGACGCGCTGCATCAGCTCGTCCTGGCGTCGCTCGACGACGATCAGGCAGTCGACACCATTTCGATCCCGCTCGCCGGCAAGAGCAGCATCGCCGATCACATGGTGATCGCGAGCGGCCGCTCGACCCGCCAGGTCGCGTCGATGGCCTCGAAGCTCGCCGAGAAGATCAAGGGTGAGCTTGGCCGCACCACGCGGATCGAGGGGTTGCCGACGGCCGACTGGGTGCTGATCGACGCGGGCGACGTGATCGTCCATCTCTTCCGGCCCGAAGTGCGCAGCTTCTACAATCTCGAGCGGATGTGGGCGTTCGGCGATGCGCCGCCCGCCGAGGCCCCCGCCGAGCCGACGCCCGCGCGCGACGCCTAGGCGTTGCTGCTCCATATCGTCGCGCGCGGCCGGATCGGGCGCTCGCCCGAGAGTGAGCTGGTCGATCGTTATGTGAAGCGGCTCGCCTGGCCGGTGCGGCTCACCGAGCTGCCCGACAGCGGCGGAAAGATGCCCTTGACCGAGGGCCAGACCCGGATCGTGATGCTCGACGAGACCGGCGAGATGCTTGGCTCGCGCGCCTTTGCCGACCGGCTCGGCAAGTGGCGCGACGACGGCGTTCGCGAAACGCGTTTCCTGATCGGCGCCGCTGACGGTTTCGACGACACCGAGCGCGCGAATGCCGATCTCCTCCTCTCCTTCGGCCGTGCGACCTGGCCGCATCTGCTCGCCCGGGCGATGCTGGCCGAGCAATTGTGGCGAGCGACGAGCATCCTTGCCAACCATCCCTATCACCGCGAAGGATGAGGCGATGAGGGGTCGGGCTTTTGGTGGGGCAATCGCAATCGGCGCGCTCGCGGCCGGCGGCCTCTTCGCTGCGGCCTCGGCCCAGAGCCCGGTGTCGGAACAGCAGCAGCGCCTCGTCGCGGCAAAGGCCGAGTCGGACGCAGCCGCCCGCCGCTCCGCCGCGCTTGAACGCGAGGCCGCCAACGAGAAGGACCAGGCGCTCCAGGCACGCGCCCAGGAGGCAGCGGTCGCCGCGCGGATCCAGCAGACCGAGGCCGATATCGCGGCAGGCCAGGCCCGAATCGCGATCATCGACCGGCTGCTTGCCGCCCAGCGCGCACGGCTCGCGGTTCGCCAGGGCCCGATCGCGCGGCTGATGGCGGCGCTTCAATCGCTCGCCAGGCGACCGGCGATGATCAGCGTGGTCCAACCCGGCTCGGTCGACGATCTCGTCCATGTCCGCGCGGTGCTGTCGAACACGCTGCCGGTGATCCGTGCCCGCACCGCCGATGTTCGCGCCGATCTCGCCCGCACCCGCGCGCTCCAGGCCGGTGCGACCCAGGCGACCAGGGCGCTGGCCGACAGCCGCACCCAGCTCGAGGCACAAAGGCTGGCGCTCACCCGGCTCGAGGCCGAGCACCGCATGCGCTCGCGCGCGCTCGGCCGCGATGCCCTGTTCGAATCGGATCGCGCCATCGCGCTCGGCGAACAGGCCCGCGACATCGTCGACCTGATGGACCAGCTCGGCAACCAGGCGACGACGCGCGAGGAGCTCGAATCGCTCCCCGGCCCACTACCGCGCCCGCCGCGCCCCGGCGAAGTGGCCTCGCCGGTCGACACCATCTCCTGGTCGCACAGCGCACCGCCCTACAGGCTTCCCGTCATGGGGCGGGTGGTCACCGGGCTGGGCGAGCTTTCCGATACCGGTGTGCGCTCGCGCGGCCTGACCATCGCCAGCGCGAAGGAGGCGGAGGTGATCGCGCCGGCAGCCGGCCGGATCGCTTATGCCGGCCCTTTTCGCGGGTACGGCACGATCGTCATCATCGATCACGGCGGCGGCTGGACCTCGCTGATCTCGGGCCTCGGCGCGGTGTCGGTCCGGGTCGGCGAACGGGTCGGGCAGGGCGCGCCGATCGGCCAGGCGAGCGGCGGCGATGATCCTCATGTCACCATCGAGCTCCGCCGCCGCGATCGCCCGATCGACATGACGCCCTTGCTCGGCTGACCGCTCAGCTTTCGTTCAGCCCGCGCGCGCTTTGATCGCGCCGAAAATACCGCTACGGTGGGCGCAATCCGTTCCTTGCAGGTACCTTGATCCGATGACACGTTCAGCGCCCCGCGCATTCCTCCAGGCCACAGCGATCGCGCTGGTGCTGGCGATCGTCCCCGTCGGCACCAGTGCGATGGCGGCGGTCGATACCGACACCTATCGCGAGATCGACGTGTTCATGGACGTCTTCAACCGGGTGAAGGCCGATTATGTCGACAAGGTCGACGACAAGACCCTGATCAAGGGCGCGATCAGCGGCATGCTCGCAGCGCTCGATCCGCACAGCGCCTATGAGACCGGGCTCGATTACGACAATCTGCGCATCCAGACCTCGGGCAGCTATGGCGGCCTCGGCCTCAGCGTCACGCTCGAGGATGGCGCGGTCAAGGTGATCGCCCCGCAGGAGGATACGCCGGGCTGGCGCGCCGGGATCAAGTCGGGCGATTACATCACCCATATCAACGGCAAGCTGATCTACGGCGAGACGCTTGACGAAGCGATCACCGAGATGCGCGGGCCTCCCGGCAGCAAGATCACGCTGACCCTGATCCGCCCTGGCCGCGACAAGCCGATCGAAGTCTCGGTAGTGCGTGAGCGGATCATCCAGAAGCCGGTCAAATGGGAAGTGAAGAACGGCATCGGCTATATCGATATCAACACCTTCTCCGAAAATACCGGCGAGGCGACCAAGGCGGCGATCCTCGGCATCGAAAAGTCGCTCGGCCATGCCCCGCTCGGCTATGTCGTCGATCTGCGCGACAATGGCGGCGGGCTTCGCGACGAGGCAGTCAATGTCGCCGACGATTTCCTGAACTATGGCGAGGTCGTCTCCGAGCGCGGCCGCGAAAAGGGCGATATCCAGCGCTTCTACGCGCATAATGGCGATTATGCGCACGGCCTGCCGGTGATCGTCCTGACCAACTCGGGCACTGCATCGGCCTCAGAGATCGTCGCCGGTGCGCTCCAGGATCATCACCGCGCGCTGATCATGGGCGAGCGCTCGTTCGGCAAGGGATCGGTGCAGACCGTGCTCGATCTCGGCAACGGCACTGCGCTGCGCCTCACCACCTCGCGCTATTACACGCCATCGGGCCGCTCGGTGCAGGAGGGCGGGATCCAGCCCGACATCAAGGTGCCGCAGCTCTCCGACCCCGATTACAAGTCGCGCCCGGTGTTCCGCGAGGATGATCTGCGCCGCCATTTGATCAACGAGGTCAAGGCTGACAATTCAGTGCTCGAGGAGGACACCAAGCCCGATCCGCGCTTCTCCGCCACGGTCGAGCAGCTGAAGGCGAAAGGGATAACCGACTTCCAGCTCGATTATGCGCTGAAGACGATCGGGCGGCTCGCCACCGCGCCGCAGGTCGCGGCGGTAACGCGCAAGTGAGTTCCAGCCTCTTCCGTCACTTCGGACTTGTTTCGCGTCGTCCCAAGGCACGTCGGCACGAATGGATAGGTGGATGCCGGAACAAGTCCGGCATGACGAGGTGGGTTGATGACGCGCAATAATTTCGCCAGCGCCCGCGCGCTCGCCCTCCTCCTGCCGCTCGCGCTGATGGCGGGCGCGCTTGCCTTCCAGTATCTCGGCGGCCTCTACCCCTGCGAGATGTGCTGGTGGCAGCGTTATCCGCATATCGCCGCGATCGCCCTCGCTGCCCTCGCTTTCGTCGTTCCGGGCATGGCGGCGAAGCGCGCGCTGGTTCTGCTCGCCGCGCTTGCGATCCTCGCCAGCGGCGCGATCGGCGTCTTCCATGCTGGGGTCGAATATCATTGGTGGCAGGGTATCACTGCCTGCAGCTCGACGATGAGTGGCCATGGCGGCTCGGTCGACGACATGCTGAAGCGGATCATGAGCGCGCCGATCGTCCGCTGCGACGTGGCGCAATGGACCCTGTTCGGCATTTCGCTTGCAGGCTTCAACGCGCTCTTTTCGTTGGTCGGCGGCGCCACCATCTTGTCGCTGATGCGACGGCCTCAGCCATGACCACTCCTGCCGCAGGCTGGCGACCGGGCGACGCGAAGCGCGCGACCCGCTCGATGATCCGGGTGGATCAGGCTGGCGAATATGGCGCGACGCGGATCTATGCCGGGCAGCTCGCGGTGATGGGCGATCGCACGCCGGTGGCGCGCAAGATCGTCGGCATGGCCAACCAGGAGGAGCGCCACCGCGCCTTTTTCGATGCGATGATGGCGCGGCGCGGGGTGCGGCCGACCTTGCTCCAGCCCTTCTGGAATGTGGCCGGTTTCGCGCTCGGCGCAGCGACCGCCGCGCTCGGGCCCGAGGCGGCGATGGCCTGCACCGTCGCGGTCGAGACCGAGATCGACAAACATTATGCCGAGCAACTCGAAGCGCTGGGCGAGAGCGACCCGGAATTGTCGGCAGCGATCGCCGATTTCCAGGCCGAGGAAGTCGAGCATCGCGAGACGGCGCTCGGCGCAGGCGCCGAGCGCGCGCCTGGCTATCCGGTACTTACCCGATTGATTCGGATCGGCTGCCGGCTAGCTATCGAGACGGCCAAGCGGTTTTGAGCTGGGAGAAAGCGATGATCGTCACCTTCATTGCGGGAGCGATCGCGCTGACCGCCGTCGGCCCCGCCGCCGCCCAGGCCGCAGCGACGCCGCCCGCGCCCGTGCCAACGCAGACCCCCGCCCCGACCGCATCCACGCCCGCGACTCACGCTCCAGTCCCGGCACTGCCCGGCGCGCCCGCGGCGCCGAAGCCCGAAGCGCCGGCCGAGGTCTCGCGCAACGCGCCGATCAACGGCGTGCTGACGTTGTTCGGCAATGAGCGCTGCCCTACCGACAGCAACGGCAATGAAGTCGTCGTCTGCGTCCGCCGCAGCGCGTCCGAGCAATTCCGCATCCCCAAGGAGATGCGCGAGTTCAAGGTCACCCCGGCGAATGAAAGCTGGGCGGCGAGGGCGCAGGGAATCGTCGGTGACCCGACGGTCGCCGGCGGCATCGGCAGCTGCTCGACGGTCGGCCCGGGCGGATCGACCGGCTGCTTCCTGAAGCAGGCCCAGGCGGCCAAGGCCGAGAACAAGGAAAAGAAGGCCGAACAACAACATGTCGAGGATTCGCTGCCCTGATTCCCGAACAGCCTCCCGATCCGCAGTTGCGCGGGCGGGGTCTTGAGCTAGAATGACGGCGTCTTTCGGTGGGGTAAGGGTTCAATGGCGACGGTGACGGGCAACCCGGCGCGAGTGAAGCCGATTTCGGCTGATGCCTATGAGAAGTTCCTCGCCGTCGCGGCGATCCTGCTGCTCGCCACGGTGCTGACTGCCCTGGCGCGCGGCCGCGCGCATTGGGGCGACGTCCCCTGGCAGGTCTGGGCGCATCTCGTGACGATCCTGACCGCGCTGGTGCTCACCCCGTTCCAGCTGCTGCGCCGCCGAGGCGATCAGCCGCACCGCCTGCTCGGCACGATCTGGGTGGTCGCCATCTTCCTCGCTGCCGCCTTCTCCTTCCTCGTCCGTGGGATCAACCATGGCGGCTTCAGCATCATCCATATCCTGTCGGCTTATGTGATCGTCTCGGCGCCGATCATCTGGTGGTCGGCCCATACCCACCGCGTCGCCGCGCACCGCGGCAATGTGCGCGGGATGATCACCGGTGCCTTGCTCGTTGCCGGTCTCTTCACCCTGCCGTTCGGGCGGCTCCTCGGTTCCTGGTTGTTCGGCTGACCCTATGACTATTTCAGAGCCCGTCCGCGGGCCGCACAAGGTGGCGCTTGGCCTGTTCGCGCTCATCTGGTTCTCGATCATCTGGTTCGGATCGAACGAGTATAATCCGAACAATTCGACCCGGCTGTTCGCCGCGATCTCGCTGGTCGAGAATCACGACGCGACGATCGACGAGTTCAAGACGCTGACGATCGATAAGGCCGAGTTCGGCCAGCATGTCTATCTGGACAAGGCACCCGGCATGACCCTGATGGCGATGCCCGCGGTGGCGATCGCCGATATGCTGACCGGCACGAGCGCAGCGCTCTATCCCAAGAAGATCACCAATCACGGCCTGGCGCAGTTCATGCGGCTGCGCCTCCGGCTGGCGGTTGCCATGAGCATAGCGATCCTCACTGCCCTGGCCGCTGTGCTGCTGCTCGATCTGGCGACCGGCATCACCGGCAACCCGCAGGCCGGGCTGGTGACCGCGCTCGGCTATGCATTGGCGACGCCGGTGTGGGGCTGGTCCACCACGCTGTTCGGCCACGCAGCGGTCGGCGCCCTGCTGCTGATCGCGACCTGGGCGATCTGGCGCAGCACCTCGAGCGCGGGCACGCTCGGCCGCCTGCGCTATCCGCTGATCGCCGGCGCGGCGCTCGGCTGGGCCCTGGTGATCGAATATCCCACCGTGATCCCCGGCCTTCCGATCGTCGCCTGGGCGATCTGGCGGACGCGGACTCTCGACTGGCCGGGCCGGGCCAGGATCTTCGGGCTGACGGCGGCCGCCGGCATCATCGCGCTGCTGCCGCTAATCGCCTATAATGAGATCGCCTTCGGTACCTTGTTCAAGGTCGGCTATTCGGGCGTGGTCGGGTTCGACGGCATGAACCAGGGCTTTTTCGGGCTGACCTATCCAAAGCTCGCCGTGCTCGGCGAAATCACCTTCGGCACGGCGCGCGGCCTGTTCTGGGTCGCGCCGATCCTGTTCCTCGCGCCGTTCGGCATCGCTCGCCTGATCCGCGCTCCGGAGACCCGCGACCTCGGGCTGCTCGCGACGGCGATCGTCATTCTCGTGCTGCTCTACAATGCGTCCTACGTCTATTGGGACGGCGGCTTTTCGACCGGGCCGCGCCATTCGATCCCGATGGTCGGTTTCCTCGCCCTCGGCATCGCGCCGCTCTGGCGGGACTGGCGGGCGACCGGCCGCGGCTGGATCGCGGGGCTGGTGGCCTCGGGCATTGTCCTCAATCTCGCCATCGCCGCCACCGAGATCGCAGCACCGAGCGAATTTCGCTTTCCGCTGGTCAACCCGATCCTGAAGGGTTTCGTCCAGGGCAAGATCCGCGACATCCCCGGCGACTATTGGGGCTGGCCGCCCCTGCTCGGGCTGCTCTCCTGGCTGGCGGTCGCGCTGCCGTTACTGTGGTGGATCGTCAGCGAGGCGCGCTTGCCCGTCGCCGCGCCCAGGGATATCCAACCAGACCTCGCGTGACTGGCGAATCGTGGAGCACCACGGGGAAGCGCGGGGCTCAAGAGCCGCTCGCCTGGGCAATCCTCCAACGATGGAGCCCGAAATGACCGAGCCCGTGATCCGCCCCGTAACCCATATCGCCTTCCTGCTTTTCCCGAACGTCACCCAGCTCGATCTGACCGGACCGGCCCAGGTCCTGTCGCGCCTCGGCAACGCACGGATCGATCTCGTCGCGAAGACCAGCGATCCGGTGCCGACCGACGCGGGGTTCGCGTTGCTGCCGACCGCGACCTTCGCTGATGCGGCGCAGCCCGATATCCTCTGCATTCCTGGCGGCTTCGGCACCCAGGATGCCATGGAGGATGAAGCGACGCTTGCCTGGGTCAGCCAGGCGGCGGCGGGCGCGACCTGGGTGACGAGCGTCTGCACTGGTGCTCTGCTTCTCGGCGCGGCCGGATTGCTCAGGGGCTACCGGGCGACGACTCACTGGGCCTCGCACCATCACCTTGCTGCGTTCGGGGCGATTCCCGTGCACGAGCGCGTCGTGTTCGATCGCAACCGCGCGACCGGCGGCGGGGTCACCGCCGGCATCGATTTCGGCCTCGCGCTGACCGCCGTCCTCCGCGGCGAGGCGCATGCGAAGCTCGTCCAGCTCAGCCTCGAATATGATCCGGCGCCGCCCTTCGATTGCGGCTCGCCCGGGCGGGCCGATGCGGAGACGCTCGATCGCTACAAGGCGCTGGTGGCGAGATCGGTGCCCGAACGCGACGCGCGAACACGGGCGGCGGCTGAGCGGATGATGGCGGAGCCTCTCGACCGGTAGGTCGATCCTGTGCACAAGGGCGCGACCATCGTTCCGGAGGGGTTGATGCATCGACGATCGATTGACGTTCGATTTCGCGACAATGGATTCACGCAAAGACGCGAAGACGCGACGAAGCTCATGCAAGGCGCGCTTCCGCTTCTTCGTCTGCGCGCTCTCTTCGCATCGTCGCGCTTTTGCGTGAATCTCAAAGCCTCGCTGTCCAACCGTCGATTCGTCCGAGTTCGCGCGCTGGCCCTGACGGCACTGCTTGCCCTGGCCTGGCAGTCACCCGCCCATGCGAGCGGCGATTTCAGCTGTTCGGCAGCGTGGAAACTGAGCCACAAGCAGTATTCCGGCTGCGACAATATGGCGTTGCTCGGGCCCGGCAACGATACGCGGGTCAATCTGGTCCTGCTGCTGTTCGATGCCCGGTCCCGCACCGCGCCGCCGCCCCATGCGAGCAATGTCCCGCCCGACCGGCCGACGCCGGCCGCCCTGTTCGAATGGCCGGCGCTGAGGGACGTGATGTTCCCGCCGGCGGCGCTGGCCGATGACAGCGCCTATGCCGATGGCGAAGGGTCCCGGTGCCTGAGCAACGCCAATGGCATCGCTGCCTTCGAGGCGGCAGTGAAAGATGCGCGGGGACTGCCGGAGAACGAACGCACCGATCTCGTCGCCGCGCGGCGGGCGCTTCAGCCGACCTGCTCGGCGGCGAGCGGCGGGGCGGCGATCATCGCGGGCCTTCCTGGCCGCATGAGATCGGAGCCGGGCAGGGCCTTTGCCCGCTATCTGCAGGGCGCACTCGCTTTCTACGATGGCGATTATGACGCAGCCGCCGCGCATTTTGCCGCTCTCAACGGCGCCGGCCAGCCCTGGCTCAGAGAAACCGCCCGCTACATGCTCGGCCGGGTCGAGGTGAACCGCGCCCAGGTCGACGCCTTTGACGAATTTGGTTCGCGGAAAGATACTCCGATCGACGCGCGGGTCATCGCCCGCGCCGAAGCCGGGCTGCTCACCTATCTTCACGATTATCCGAACGGCGCCTATGCGGCCTCGGCGCGCGGCCTGTTGCGCCGGGTCTACTGGCTTGGCGGCAACGAGGCGAAATTGGCCGCCACCTATGTGTCCCTGTTCGCCCAGGGCCCTGCCGGCCTCGACGACAGCGCGCTTGCCGACGAGATCGACACCAAGCTGCTCCCGACCATCAAGCCGGCCGACACGACCGATCCGATCCTGCTCGCCGTGCTTGATCTCGCCGCCATGCGCAGCGGGGAAAGCGACACGGGCAATGCCTGTTGCGGCACGCCGATCACGCTCGCCCGGCTTCAGGCGCAACGACCTGCCTTTGCCGCCAACCCCGCCCTGTTCGACTATCTGCTGGCGGCCCATGCCTGGTTCGTCGAGAACAAGCCGGCCGAGGTGCTCCGCCTCATCCCCGACGCCGCGCGGCAGAAAAAGTTCAGCTATCTCCAGTTCAGCCGGCAGGTGCTGCGTGGCATGGCGCTCGATGCGCTAAGGGATCGCAACGCACGCGGCTTCTGGCTCGATCTGCTGCCCGGCGCGACTCTTCCTTATCAACACGCCGCCATCGAGCTTGCCCTTGCCCTGCACGATGAACGCACCGCAGCGCTCGGCCGCGTCTTCGAACCCGGCTCGCCGGTCAGCGATCCGGTGGTTCGCGAAATCCTGCTCGCCAATGTCGCCGGCGCGCCCCTGCTTCGGCAGCAGGCGCGGAATATGGCCGCGCCGCTCCACGAGCGCGAGGTTGCCCTGTTCACTTTGCTTTTCAAGGAGGTGACGCGGGGCGCCCCGCGCGATTTCGTCGCTGATCTGGCGATGGTGCCGGCTGCTGCCTCCAGGGAAGCGGGCAGCATTGATGTGCTTGGCGCCGAGCATCCCTGGCTTGGCGTCTTCACGCATGGCGCCGCCTCGGAGGGTTATGCCTGCCCGTCGCTCAGGGAAACGGCGACCCAGCTCGCCGGCGATCCGCGCGGCATCAAGGCGCGGCTATGCCTTGCCGAATTCGTCCGGCTGAACGGCTTCGACGAGTATGCGCTCGACAGCCAGCCTCCGAAGGACGAACTCGGCGGCACGCCGTCGCTGCTTCCGGGAACGCCCTTTTCCCGGCTCGAAATCTACAAGGCGATCATCGCCGATCCGACGGCGGCGCCGGCCGACAAGGCCTATGCGCTGTACCGCGCGGTCAATTGCTACGGCCCGTCGGGCAATAACAGCTGCGGCGGCGTCGAGGTTGAGCCGGCGCAACGCAAGGCCTGGTTCCTGCGCCTGAAAAAGGATTATGCCACGACGACCTGGTCGAAGCAGCAACGCTATTTCTGGTAGCGCATGATCCGCATTGTCGCCGCGATCCTGCTGCTGGCGCTGGCCGCTGCGCGCGGCGAGGCAGCGCCCGAGGTCCGGGTCGATGCCCGCGATTACGATGCCTTCTGGCTCTGGGCCGGGGTGAGGCCGCAGCCGGTGCTGGCCAAGGCAAGCCGGGTCTATCTGCTGCAAGGCCAGGTCGGCACGCGCGATCCGATCCGCTTCACCTCGCAGCGGCCGGCGATCCCGCATGTCCGGGGCGCTGACGTGTGGATGGTCATCCGGGTCGGAACATTGCGCTGGACCCCGGACATCTACCGCCAGGTCCTTGCCCAGCTGACCCGGTGGCGATCGGCGGGCAACCGGGTCGTCGGCGTGCAGATCGATTTCGATGCCCGCACCCGCCATCTCGAAGACTATGCCGCCTTCCTTCGCGATCTTCGCCACCGCCTGCCCGCCGATTGCCGGCTCGGCATCACCGGCCTGCTCGACTGGAGCAGCAATGGCGATCCCAAGGGGCTGGATGCCCTGGCGAGCGTGGTCGATGAGGTCGTGCTGCAGATCTACCAGGGCCGTCATGTCATCCCAGGCTATGCCCGCTATCTCGCGCGGCTCGATCGGATGAAGATCCCGTTCCGCATCGGCCTGTTGCAGGGCGGGGAGTGGGCGCCGCCGCCGGGGCTTGCCGCGAACCCGCACTTCAGGGGCTATGTCGTCTTCCTGCGAAACCCGGCCGCGCCATGAGGGCGCAGCGCTCCGGCTCTCCCGGCTGGCACCATTCGATATCGCCCGGGGGTCATGACGTGCGCCATGGCGCCGCACGATCGCGCTAGTCGCTCGCGCGTTTTGCCGCGTAGGCGGCACGCGCGGCATCCATGCGCGGCGTGTTCACCATCACCCATTCGGCGAGTGTCCGGACCGGCTCGAGAAACTCGCGCCCGAGCTCGGTCAGCGCATATTCGACCTGGGGTGGTGTCACCGGCGTCACCTTGCGCGACACGAAGCCATGTTCTTCCAGGTCCCGCAGCGTCGATGCGAGCACTTTCTGGCTGATCTCGCCGATTTCGCGCCGCAGCGCGTTGAACCGGCACGGGCCCCGTCCGAGCACGCGCACGACCAGCATCGACCATTTGTCGCTGATCCGCGCCAGCGTGCGGCTGATATGCTCGCAAGCCGCCGCGTTGCCCGCCTCGCATACCGGGACGGTTTCCATCAGGTTATCTAGTGTCGCCAAGGTGCCTCCTTGTTGAACCCCACTCACAATACGTAATTAGGTTACCTCAAGAAACTACAAAATACGAGGTCACCAATGACGAAGCCCCGGATCGCTCTCATTATCGGCTCGACGCGCGCGACGCGCTTTGCCGACACGCCAGCCCAGTGGATGCTGAAACAGGCCGAGGCGCGCGGCGACATGGACGTAGAGCTCGTCGACCTGCGCGACCATCCGATGCCCTTTTTCGACGAGGCCATGTCCAATCTCTGGGCGCCGAGCGAGAATCCGGAAGCGGTCCGCTGGCAGCAGACGATCGGCCGGTATGACGGCTATATCTTCGTCGTTGCCGAATATAACCATTCGATCACCGGCGTGCTCAAGAACGCGCTCGACCAGGCCTATAAGGAGTGGAACCGCAAGCCGTTCACCGCGATCGGCTATGGTGGCACGGGTGCCACGCGTGCGATTGAGCATCTGCGGGGCATCGGCGTGGAGCTTCAGATGGTCTCCACCAAATCCGCCGTCCATATCGGCGGTGGCGACTTCATGGCGATCCATCCCTATTTCGGGAAGCAGCCGATCGAGACGATCGAAGCCAACCTGATCCCGTCCGCCAGTGCTGCGCTCGACGAGCTGGTATGGTGGGCGCGGGCGACGATGCCGGCTCGCGCGGCTGACGCCTGAGCGATCGCGAGCCGCCTGAGGCCGCCGGGATGGCGAGGCGCGGCGAATCCTCTTTGCCGCTCCTCGGCTCCCGCGCATCGGCGGGCGCAGGGCATCGGGCGAGACGAATTCGACCGGGATGAAGAACAGTCGGTGCGGAAAAGCCGATCGGGTCTGCCCGGAGGCTGACGCCCCTGGCCGAGATGCTATAGGCGGGTCATGATCGATCTCGACGCTTATCTCGCCCGCATCGGCCTTGAACGACGCCCGGCCGCCGATGCCGATGGCCTCGCCATGCTCCAGCGTGCGCACCGGCTTGCCATCCCGTTCGAGAATCTCGACGTCATCCTCGGCCGCGGCATCCGGATCGACAGCGAGTCGGTCTTCGCCAAGCTCGTGACGGCGCGGCGCGGGGGCTATTGCTTCGAGCATAACCGCCTGTTCCTCGACGCCCTGGCCGCGCTCGGCTTCGAGGCGCGGCCGCTGCTGGCGCGAGTCTGGCTCGGCGCGATCGAGACGCCGCCGGTTACCCATGCGCTCAGCCTGGTGACGATCGCCGGCGAGGACTGGATCGCCGATGCCGGTTTCGGCGGCAGCTACGCGCCGATCATGCGGCTTGCCGTGGAGACCGAAGTCGAAGCGTCGGACGGCGCCCGCTTCAGGCTTGCGCGCGACCCGGTCCATGGCTGGATGCTGTCGCGTGACGGCCATCCCGGCACGACCGACGGGCGCAACACCGGCGCCGGCTTCCAGCCGCAATACAGCTTCGCCCTCGCGACCGTCTGGGATGCCGATCTGACGCTCAGCAATCGCTGGACCTCGGCAGCGCCGGAAAGTCGCTTCCTGCAGGTCCGCCTCGCCTCCAGGGTCCTGCCCCGGGGCATGGCGAGCCTGAACGGGCGAGAGTATCGCGAGCGTGACGGTGATGGGGAAATCGCGATCGAGATTACTGACCCCCACGCCTATCGCAGGCGCCTCGACGAGGCGTTCGGCATCGAGCTGACCGTGGAGGAAGTCGCGAAATTGGGGCTGTTCGAGCCTGCCGATGCGATGAATTAGCGCGACGGCAAACCGCCCGACATCTAAGCTCGCGCCGCACAACGATGCGGGGAGGGCAGACGCAATGACTCAAGCCATCGGACAGGACATCGCGAAAGCGGAAGAAGCGCTGCTCGAAGAGCTGCGCAGGGTGCGCCGGGTCGCGCGAACACCGGGAGGCACTGCCGACGGTAGCGTGCCGCTACTCACCGCCGGCCAGAAGATCGCCGATACCGTCGCCTCGACGATGGGCTCGTGGCGGTTCATCATCATCCAGACGACCATCCTGCTCTTCTGGATCGCCCTGAACATCACTGCCTATATCAAGCATTGGGATCCCTATCCCTTCATCCTGCTCAACCTCGCTTTGTCGTTCCAGGCGGCTTATGCGGCGCCCTTCATCATGATGAGCCAGAACCGGCAGCAGGATATCGACCGGCGCGCGGCTGAGACCGACTATCACATCAACATCAAGGCCGAGCTCGAGATCGAGCTGCTCCACCAGAAGCTCGATCAGCTGCGCGAGACCGAGGTCCAGTATCTGACCAAGGCAGTGAATGACCTCACCGATCTGATCAACCGGTCGGGCCTCTGTGCGCCGGCAGCCCAGAAGCCTTCCGCCGGCTGATTCACCGGCAAGGGCTGGCGGGATAGAGAATTGATGGTCGCGCCACGGGCCGGCGGCGCGGCAGCCGCATGGCGGATTCGAAGCGAGAGCGGATGCCGTACGGTGACCGGAAACACGATCTCAGCTTGTGAAACTATCGAAGTAAAACCAATGAACTCTATCTGTATTGAAAGAATAATCCGCAATATAGACGGGGTATTCGTCGCCAGCCTTTCAGCAAAGATGACTAGAGAACGTCATCGCTTATCAGCTTCAGGCGGACGCTGCGCCGCAACGTCACCTCGCAAAACTCGCGAAGGCCGAAATATTATCGCAAAAGGTCGTGTCAAAAGCGCGAATTTGTTTTTCTTCTCCGGCGGCAAATTCAATCATTCTTGTCCAAACCCCGCAATAGAATCACACCTTCTTCTTCAGTCCGCGTATCCGGTGCCAGATATAGAAGCCGACTGCCGCGACCAGCACGACCGCGATCAGCGCGTCGGCGCTGTGGAAGGCGGTCTTGATCCGCGGATCGCTGTTCCATTTGTCGCCGAGCGTCATGCCGACCCAGGCCAGCCCGAAACACCACGGCCAGGAACCGATAAAGGTGTAGATGTGGAACGGTACCAGCTTCATTCGCGCGACGCCGGCGGGGAAAGCGATGAAGGAGCGGATCACCGGCAGCAGCCGCCCGATCAGCACCGCGATCCCGCCGAAGCGGTCGAAGAAGCGATCGGCCATGTCGAGCTCAGCCGGGCCGATCAGCGCATAGCGTCCCCAGCGCTCGGCGACCGGCCGTCCGCCGCG
The DNA here is from genome assembly GCF_039522915.1 of Sphingomonas oligophenolica. Taxonomy (NCBI): domain Bacteria; kingdom Pseudomonadati; phylum Pseudomonadota; class Alphaproteobacteria; order Sphingomonadales; family Sphingomonadaceae; genus Sphingomonas; species Sphingomonas oligophenolica. Next base: position 100,348 of record NZ_BAAAEH010000003.1, on the reverse strand, counting down.
CTTGCCGATCTCGTAGCCGACGATCGAACCGAGATTGCAGCCGATCGCCCCCGCGGTCGCGGCCAGATACAGGTCGAAACGCCCGGTCGAGACGAGATAACCGGCGAATGGCATGATGATCTCGGACGGGAGCGGGATGCAGGCGGATTCGATCGCCATCAGCAGCACGATGCCGAGATAGCCGCCGCCCGAAATCACGGCGATGGCGAAACTGGCGAGGAGGGTCAGGATTTTCTCGATCATCCCCGCCCTTTCCGCGAAGCCGGCGTCCGCCGCCAGCAAAATATCGCCGCACCGGCGTCTGGCGGACGCGCGAAACGACACCATCTCCCAACCATGACGGGATCGCCGAGATGAACGAAGCGGGCAAGAAAGCCGCCGCCCTCGCCGCGGTCGAAGAGGTTCAGCCCGGTATGCTGGTGGGCCTCGGCACCGGCACCACCGCTGCCTTTGCGATCACTCGCCTCGGCGAGCTGGTCATCGCCGGCCTGAGCATCAGGGCGGTCGCCACCTCTGTCCACACCGAACAGGCTGCCCGGGCCATGGGCATCCCGATCATCGACCTCGCCGGCCTCGCCGAAATCGACCTGACCATCGACGGCGCCGACGAGATCGACCATCGCCTCTTCGCGATCAAGGGCGCGGGCGGCGCGATGCTCCGCGAGAAGATCGTCGCCGCCGCCTCGCGCCGCATGATTGTGATCGCCGATGCGTCGAAGCGCGTAGCCCGAATCGGGGCGGCCAGGGTGCCTGTCGAAGTCCTGCCTTTCGCCCTGAGCTTCGTCACGGCCCGACTCGAAGCCATGGGCGCGCGCGCCATGCTGCGGCAGGGCTATCGCACTGATCAGGACAATCTCATCATCGACTGCATATTTCCCGAAATGCCAGATCCTTGCGCGCTGGCGGCCCATCTTTCCGCGATCCCCGGCATGCTCGGGCACGGCCTTTTCCTTGACGAGGTCGATTGCGCCTATATCGGCGATGGCGACCGCGTCATTCGGCTCGAGCGGCAGGCAACCTCCGGCACTGCCTAGCGTTCGGCACCTACATCTACGAAAGTGAATTCTCATGTCCGACCCCATGCCCGCGGTGGCCACGACCAGCGCACCGGTTCCCGGCCTCCACGAAGACGGCTCGCCATCGCGCCTCGCGATCGACACGATCCGCACCCTGTCGATGGACGCAGTGCAGAAGGCGAATTCGGGCCACCCCGGGACGCCGATGGCGCTCGCGCCGGTCGGCTACACCCTCTGGTCACAATTCCTGCGGACTGATCCCGACACGCCCGACTGGCCCAATCGTGACCGCTTCCTGCTCTCGGTCGGCCATGCCTCGATGCTGCTTTATGCGCTGCTGCACCTCGCCGGCATCAAGGAGATCGACCGCGACGGCAACAAGACCGGCAACCTGGCGGTCAGCCTCACCGACATCGAGAATTTCCGCCAGCTCGGCTCCAAGACCCCGGGTCACCCCGAATATCGCCACACGACGGGCGTCGAGACCACCACCGGACCACTCGGCCAGGGCTGCGGCAACTCGGTCGGCATGGCGATCGCGGAGCGCTGGCTCGCCGCGCGCTACAACAAGCCAGGCTTCGATCTGTTCGATCACGACGTCTATGCGCTGTGCGGCGACGGCGACATGATGGAGGGCGTCTCGAGCGAGGCGGCGAGCATCGCCGGCCATCTCAAGCTCTCGAACCTGTGCTGGATCTACGACAGCAACCGGATCAGCATCGAGGGCTCGACTGACCTCGCCTTTGACGAGGATGTCGGCAAGCGGTTCGAGGCCTATGGCTGGAACGTCATCCATGTGAACGACGCCAATGACTGCGAAGCGCTCGCCGCCGCCTTCGCCGCTTTCCGCGCCACCGATGATCGCCCCACCTTCATCCTCGTCCATTCAGTCATCGGCTGGGGCTCCCCCCGCGCCGGCAGCGAAAAGGCGCATGGCGAGCCGCTCGGTGCCGACAATATCCGGGAGACCAAGAAAGCCTATGGCTGGCCCGAGGATGCCCAGTTCCTGGTGCCCGACGGCGTCGCGCAAGCCTTCGAGAAAGCGATCGCCGATCGCGGCCGGCCGCTCCGCGAGGCGTGGGAGGCGATGTTCGCTTCCTATCGCGCGCAAAATGGCGATCTGGCGAAAGAGCTCGACCTGCTGCTCAAGGGCGATCTGCCTGTAGGCTGGGACGCCGACATTCCTGTATTCGAGGCTGACGAAAAGGGCATTGCCTCGCGCGACGCCGGCGGCAAGGTGCTCAACGCGATCGCCAACCGGGTGCCCTATCTGATCGGCGGCTCGGCCGATCTCGCCCCCTCGACCAAGACTGACGTGAAGGGCAAGCCCTCCTTCGAGGCGGGCAGCTATGGCGGCTCGAACTTCCATTTCGGCGTGCGCGAGCATGGCATGGGGGCGGTGGTCAACGGCATGACGCTGACTCACCTGCGCGCTTACGGCTCCACCTTCCTCGTCTTCGCCGATTATATGCGCGCGCCGATTCGGCTCGCGGCGATCATGGAACTGCCCGCGATCTTCGTCTTCACCCATGATTCGATCGGCGTCGGCGAGGACGGTCCGACTCACCAGCCGATCGAGCATCTCGCGACCCTGCGCGCGATCCCCGGCCTCGACACGATCCGCCCCGGCGACGCAAACGAGGTCGCCTGGGCATGGCGTGCCGCGCTCGAGCACAGGCATCGCCCGACCACCCTGATCTTCTCGCGCCAGGCACTCCCCACGCTCGACCGCGGCAAATATGCCTCGGCCGAGGGGCTGATGAAGGGCGCCTATGTCCTGGCCGGCGATGCTGATCCGGAGCTGATCCTGATCGCAACCGGCAGCGAAGTGTCGCTCGCGGTCAAGGCGCATGAGGAACTGACGGCACAGGGCGTGCGCTCGCGCGTTGTCTCGATGCCCAGCTGGTTCCGCTATGAGCTGCAGGACCAGGCCTACAAGGACAGCGTTCTGCCCGGATCGGTCAAGGCACGGGTCGCGATCGAGATGGGCGGCGAGATCGGCTGGGATCGCTATGTCGGGCTCGAGGGCAAGACGATCACCATGTCGACCTTCGGCGCCTCGGCCCCGATCGCGAAGCTGCAGGACAAGTTCGGGTTCACCGTCGACAATGTCGTCAAGGTCGCCCGCCAATTGCTCGGAAAGGATTGATCATGGGCCGTCTCAATGATCTCGCTGCGAAGGGCCAGGCAGTCTGGCTCGATTTCGTCGACCGCAAGTTCCTTGCTGAAGGCGGGCTGCAGAAGCTCGTCGATGAGGACGGGCTGACCGGCGTCACCTCTAACCCGTCGATCTTCGAAAAGGCGATGGGCCACGGCACTGCCTATGATTCAGCGCTCGCCGACTATGACCGAGCTCACCCCGATGCCTCGACCATGGCGCGCTACGAGCATCTCGCCATCCAGGACATTCAGGCCGCCGCCGATACGCTGCGCCCGGTCTATGACCGGCTCGGCGGCAAGGACGGTTATGTCAGCCTCGAGGTGTCGCCCTATCTGGCCAACGATACCGACGGCACGATCGCGGAGGCAGCGAAGCTGTGGGGGCTGGTCGACCGGCCTGACCTGATGATCAAGATCCCTGGCACCCCGGCGGGCACGCCGGCGATTGCCGCGACGATCGACGCCGGGATCAACGTCAACGTCACGCTGCTCTTCTCGATCGAAGCCTATAAGGCGGTCGCGCTTGCCTATGTCGCCGGTCTCGAGGCTCGCGTTGCGCGTGGCGAGCCGATCGACCGGATCGCCAGCGTGGCGAGCTTCTTCGTCAGCCGGATCGATACCAAGATCGACGATGCGATCGATGCGCGGGTCAAGGCGGGCGATGCCGAGGCCAAGGCGCTGAAGGCGATCAAAGGCAAGGTCGCGATCGCCAACGCCAAGCTGGCTTATGCCTGGTATGAGGAATTCATCGCGTCGGATCGCTGGCAGGCGCTCGCCGCCAAGGGGGCGATGCCGCAGCGCCTGCTCTGGGCGTCGACCGGCACCAAGAACCCCGATTATCCCGACACGCTCTATCTCGACACGCTGATCGGCAAGGATACGGTCAACACCGTCCCACCAAAGACGATGGACGCGTTCCGCGATCACGGCACCGTCGCCGAGACGCTGACGGCCGATGTCGAGGGCGCACGCCATGTCCTTGCCGAGGCCGAACGGCTCGGCCTCGATCTGAATGGCGTTACCGATGCGCTGGTCGAGGAAGGTGTCGCCTCCTTCTCCAAGGCATTCGACGATCTGCTCGGCGCCATCGCCGCCAAGCATCCCGAAACGGCGAACTGACCAGCCCACCATCCGGAGACCAGTCCATGCGTATCGGAATCATCGGCCTTGGCCGGATGGGTGGCAACATCGCGCAGCGGTTGATGCGGGCAGGACACGAAACTGTCGTTTATGACCGTGATCCCAAGGCCGTCACCGAGAGCGTCGGGCACGGCGCGGTCGGCGCCGACTCGCTCGAAGACATGCACGCGAAGCTCGAAGAGCCCGCGATCTTCTGGGTGATGCTCCCGGCCGGTGATCCGACCGAGCAGACGATCGAGACGATCGCGGGATTCGCGGGCGAAGGCGACATCATCATCGACGGCGGCAATAGCTTCTACAAGGACGATATCCGCCGCTCGAAAGCGCTCGCCGAAAAGGGCATCCGCTACGTCGATGTCGGCACCTCAGGCGGCGTCTGGGGGCTTGAGCGCGGCTATTGCATGATGGTCGGCGGTGAGAAGGCGGCGGTCGATTCGCTGGACCCGATCCTGGAGGCGCTGGCGCCCGGACTCGGCACCATTCCGCGCACCCCCAACCGCATGGCCAATGAAGGCGAGGATCCGCGCGCCGAGAAAGGCTATATCCATGCCGGGCCGGCCGGCGCGGGCCATTTCGTCAAGATGGTCCATAACGGCATCGAGTACGGCCTGATGCAGGCCTATGCGGAAGGGTTCGATATCCTCAAGGGCAAGTCGTCGGACAAGCTGCCCGAGGATGAGCGCTTCGATCTCAACCTGACCGACATCGCCGAAGTGTGGCGGCGCGGCAGCGTGATTTCGTCCTGGCTGCTCGATCTGTCGGCCTCGGCGCTCGCCGAGGATCAGATGCTCGAGAAATTCTCCGGCAAGGTTGCCGATTCGGGCGAAGGCCATTGGACGATCGAGGCGGCGATGGAGGAGGCAGTGCCGGTCAATGTGCTCTCCGCCGCCTTGTTCGCGCGCTACCGCAGCCGGGTCGATCATACCTTCGGCGACAAATTGCTCTCGGCGATGCGCTTCGGCTTTGGCGGCCATGTCGAGATGCCGCAATGAGCGAGCCCGTGCGGCTCGTCGTTTCGGATGTCGACGGCACTTTGGTCGACAAGGACAAGAAGCTCACGCCTGGCACGGTCGCCGCGGTCGAGCGGCTCCGCGCGGCGGGGGTTGGTTTCACCATCATCAGCGCGCGGCCGCGCTCGGGCATGATGCCGATCGCCGATACGCTGGCGATCGACGATCCGATGGGCGCCTTCAACGGCGGCACGATCTTCCGCCGCGACGGCACCGTGATGGTCCAGCACCGGATTGATCCGCAACTCGTCGCCGCGATGTTCGAGATTGTCGGCGATGCGCCGGTCGATCGCTGGTTGTTCGCTGATGACCGCTGGTATGCGAGCAGCGCCGAAGGCCATCACGTCGATTCAGAACGGGTCGCTTCCAACCAGGCGCCGATCGTCACCCGGGACTTTGCCCCGCTGTTCGACCGTGCCGACAAGATCACCTTCGTCAGCGACGATCCCGCATTGCTCGCCGGGTTGCACGACCGCGCAAGTGCCGCGATCGGCACCCGCGCGACGGTGGTCCAGTCGCAGACCTATTATCTCGATGTGACGGCGCTGGCCGCGAACAAGGGAGACGGCGTCACCCTGCTCGCCAGTGCCATGCACACGCCGCTCACCGAGCTTGCCGTGATCGGCGATCAGGCCAATGACGTGGCGATGTTCGAGCGCGCGGGGCTGTCGGTGGCGATGGGGCAGGGGCCCATCGAGGTGCGCGACCAGGCCGATTTCACCACCGCCAGCAACGACGCCGATGGCGTGGCGCGGGCAATCGACGCGATCATCCTCCCGCGCACCGGCTGATTCAGGTGATCGGGTCGTCCGCGTAACGCCGCGCGATGACCGCGCACGCAATCAGCTGGAGTTGGTGGAACAGCATCAGCGGCAGGATGACGAGCCCGACTTGCGCGGGCGGGAACAGCACTCCCGCCATCGGCACGCCCGAGACGAGGCTCTTCTTGGAGCCGCAGAAGACGAGCACGATCGCATCCTCGCGGCTCAGCCCCATCAGCTTGCCCGCGCCCCAGGTCGCGAGCAGCACCAGCGCCAGCAGCACCGAGCAGACCGCAAGGATCACCGCGAGCGACCCCCCCGACAGCTGGTGCCAGATCCCGCCGACAACCGCCGCACCAAAGGCGGTGTAGACGACCAGCAGGATCGACCCGCGATCGACCATCGTCACCAGCCTTTTCTGCCGCGCGACGAAGCTGCCGATCACCGGCCGCAGCAGATGGCCGAGCACGAACGGGAGCAGCAGCTGGAGAAGGATCGTTTCGATCGAGGACAAGGATATGCTCGCGCTCCCGCCCGAGCGGATCAGCAGGGCGGCGAGCGCCGGGGTCAGGACGATGCCGACCAGGTTGGAGAAGGAGGCGCTGCACACTGCCGCCGCCACATTGCCCCGCGCAATCGCGGTGAAGGCGATCGAGGATTGCACCGTCGAGGGCAGCAGCGTCAGGAACAGCAAGCCCGCCGCGACCGGCGGCGCGAGGAACGGCAAGGCGGCGATGCCGAGCCCGAAGATCGGGAACAGGATATAGGTGGAGGCGAACACTGCGAGATGCAGCCGCCAGTTCTTCGCGCCCGCAAGAATCGCTTCGCGTGACAGCTTCGCGCCGTGGAGGAAGAACAGCAGCACGATCGCCGCGTCGGCGATTGTCTCGAACACGGGCACGGCGCCGCCACGTGGCGGCAAGATCGAGGCAAGGATGACCGTTCCGAGCAGCGTGAGGATGAACGGCTCGAACAGCACGAAGAATCGCTTCAGCATCAGGCCCCTTCGCGCGATCGGTGCCGGCTCGCAATGGGTTTGCGTTGCCCGCGGCTTTTCGTTCTAAGCTTGGGCGATGTCCGATCCTTCTTCCTTGAGCGACGCGGCGATCGCCGAGGCAGCGCGGACGCTGCTCGATCTCGACGTGCCGCCCGAATGCCTGCCAGGCGTTCGCGCCAATCTCGCCTTGCTCGCTGAGCATGCGCGGCTGGTCGGCGATCTCGATGACTGAGACGGCAGCGGCCATCGCCGAGGCGGTCCGCGCCGGAAGGCGCTCGGCGCTGTCGGTTGCGGAGGAGGCCATCGCGCGGATCCGGGCGCGCAACGGCGCGATCGGCGCCGTCACCCGGCTGCTTGACGATCGCGCACTGGCCGAGGCGCGCGCGGTCGATACCATTGTCGCGGCGGGCGGCGATCCCGGCCCGCTCGCCGGCGTCCCTTATGGCGTGAAGGACCTGTTCGATGTTGCCGGCCTGCCCAACACCGCCGGCGCGGCGATGCGCCGCGGCGCCGCTCCCGCGACCGGTGACGCTGAAGCCATAGCGCGGATGCGCGGGGCCGGGGCGGTACTGGTCGCGACCCTCAACATGGACGAGTTCGCTTATGGCTTCGCGACCGTCAACGCGGCGTTCGGCACGACCCGTAACCCCCATGATGGCGAGCGGCTCGCAGGCGGATCGTCGGGTGGATCGGCCGCGGCGGTTGCCTCCGGCATGCTGCCGTTGGCGCTTGGCTCGGATACCAATGGCTCGATCCGCGTCCCCGCCGCGCTGTGCGGTCTGTACGGCCTGAAGCCAGCCCATGGCAGCCTGGCGATGTCCGGCGTCTACCCCTTTGTCGACAGCTTCGACGATATCGGTCCCTTTGCGACATCGATCGCCGATCTGAAGCTGGCATGGCAGGTGCTCGGTGGTGTCGATGGCGCGAGCGGCGTCAGGGTCGCGCGGCTCGGCGGCTGGTTCGAAGCCAATATCTCCACTGAGCTTGTCGAGGCGATCGACCGGCTCGGCGCCCATCTCGGTGGCCTTGCCCGCGTTGAATTCCCGGAGGTAGACCGCGCTCGCTCGGCCGCCTTCCTGATGACGGCGGCCGAAGGCGGCGCGCGCCACCTCCCCGAATTGCGCCGTCGCCCGATGGAATTCGACCCGGCAACCCGCGACCGGCTGATCGCCGGCGCCATGCTGCCCACGCCGCACTATCTTGCCGCCCAGGCATTCCGCGCGACCTTCAGCGGCGCCGTAAGCGCCCTGTTCGAGCAGCATGACGTGCTGATCGCCCCCTGTGTCGGCGAGGTCGCGCCGCTGATCGAGGACCCGTTCATCACCGTCGATGGCGCCCGCGTCCCGGCACGCGCGCATCTCGGCCGGCTGACCCAGCCGCTCAGCTTCATCGGCCTGCCGGTGATCGCGGTGCCTTTGTACCGGCCGGGCAAGCTGCCGCTCGGCCTGCAGCTCGTCGGCACGCCGGGGCGCGAGGGAGCGTTGTTCGCGCTTGCCGAGCGTCTCGAGGCGGATGGTGTCATCGGCTTCAGCCCGCCCGCCTGAACCCCTCTTCCGCTCGCGGAAAGTCGCGCTATGTTCGTCCGTTAATCCGGCGCCGACCGGAAATCGGCGGGAGCGGATCAGGCAGCCGGGGGACCGCCAATGTCGACTGCGGGGGAAGCGAAGACGGGCAGGCAGGTGGCATGGTTCGACCTTGCCGCCCGCGGCACCGATGTGCGAACCGAAGTCCTGGCCGGCGCGACCACTTTCCTGACCATGGCCTATATCATCGTCGTCAACCCGGCGATCCTCGGCCAGGCCGGCATGCCGGTCGCCGCCGTCGCCGCAGCGACCTGCTTCGCGGCCGGGGTGGCGAGCATCCTGATGGGGGCGATCGCCAATGTCCCGCTCGCGCTCGCGCCGGGCATGGGATTGAACGCCTATTTCAGCTTCACCGTGGTGCAGGGCATGGGCGTGCCCTGGCCGGTTGCGCTTGGCTGCGTGCTGATCTCGGGCGTCGCCTTCCTGCTGCTGACCGCGGCGGGCATCCGCCAGATGATCCTCGCCGCCATCCCGCCGCACCTGCTCGCCGCGGTGGCGGGCGGCATCGGTCTGTTCATCGGCTTCATCGGCCTGAAAAATGCAGGCATCGTCGTCAACAACGCGGCGACCAGCGTTGCGCTCGGCGATCTCCATGCACCGAGCGCGGTGCTCGCCCTGATCGGCCTGGTCGTGATTGCCGTGCTGAGCGCCTGGCGGGTCAAAGGCGCGGTGCTGATCGGCATCGTGCTGACGACCCTGGTCGGCTGGCTGATGGGCCTCGTCACCTTCACCCCGCAGCCCTATTCAATCGCGGCACTGACCGAGACCGCCTTCAGGCTCGATCTCGGCGGGGTGTTCGGCGCCGGGGGCAAGCATGGGCTTGGGGTGCTCGAGATCCTGTTCGTCTTCCTGTTCGTCGACCTGTTCGACAATATCGGCACGCTCGTTGCGGTGACGAAGCGCGCCGGACTGGTCGGCGCCGATGGCAGGATCCCGCGCCTCAACCGCATGCTCTTCACTGATGCAGTCGCGACGATGATCGGCGCCTGCGCGGGCACCAGCACCGTCACTTCCTATGTCGAGAGCGCCGCCGGCGTCGAGGCGGGCGGACGTACCGGGCTGACCGCGATCGTCACCGGGCTGCTGTTCCTCGCCGCGATGTTCGTCGCGCCCTTCGCGCAGCTCGTGCCGCTCGCCGCGACCGCGCCGGCGCTGATCCTGGTTGGTGCGCTGATGATGTCGCCGCTGATCGAAGTGGCCTGGGACGATCCCGAGGCGGCGATACCGGCGTTCCTGACGGTCGCGATGATCCCGCTTACCTTCTCGATCGCGAACGGCCTAGCGTTCGGGATCACCGCCCATGCACTGCTCAAGCTGCTGCGGGGCAGGATCACCCGCACGGACTGGCTCCTTCTCGTGCTGGCCGCGCTCTTCATCGTCCGCTTTGCGTGGCTGGCGGTGGCGTGAAACGGCGCGCGGGTTCATGGAGACACGATGCAGCATGAAGTAAGGAGCCTGCGCGGCATGGTGACCGCGCCGCACCACCGGGCAGCGCAGGCCGGGCTCGGTGTGCTTCAGGACGGCGGCAACGCGGTTGAAGCAGCAGTCGCCGTCGCCGCATGCCTTGCGGTCGTCTATCCGCACATGACCGGCATCGGTGGCGACGGCTTCTGGGTGATCGCCGAGCCCGATGGGCGCACCCATGCGATCCATGCCTGTGGCGCGGCTGCGCAGGCAGCCGACCTGTCGCTCTACCGCGGGCTCGATGCGATCCCATGGCGCGGGCCGCTTGCCGCGAACACCGTGGCGGGCACGATCTCGGGCTGGGCGGCAGCGCTCGAAACCAATGGCGGCGCACTCCCGCTCAGCCGCCTGCTTCGCCCCGCGATCACCCAAGCAAGGGACGGCGTGGTCGTGACGCGCGGCGGCGCCGGGATCGCGGCCGCGAAGGGTGCTGAGCTTCGCGCGCAGCCGGGCGCCTGGGCGGATATTTTCGAGCCGGGAGGTCGCCTGCTCGTCGAAGGCGATGTGCTTCGCCAGCCGGCGCTTGCCGCGACGCTGACCGTGCTGGCGCGCGACGGGCTGCAGAGCTTCTATGACGGCCCGCTCTCCCACGCGATCGCCGCCGATCTCGCGGCGCTCGGCAGCCCGGTCTCCACTGCCGATCTCGCCGCGCACCGCGCGACCCGGCCGGCACCGCTCAGCGTCGGCGTGGCGGGCGCGACCCTGTTCAACACAGCGCCACCGACCCAGGGCCTCGCCTCGCTGCTGATCCTCGCGTTGTTCGACCGCCTTCACGCGGCCGAGGCTGAGGGATTCGACTATGTCCACGGGTTGGTCGAGGCGACGAAGCAGGCGTTCCTCTACCGCGACCGCCATGTCGGCGATCCCGTTTATATGGCAGTCGATCCGCAATCGCTGCTCGGCAGTCCGGCGGCGCTCGACGAGATGGCGATGCAGATTGATCTCGATCGCGCTTTGCCCTGGCCGCAGCCCGCCTCTGCCGGCGACACGTGCTGGTTCGGCACGGCGGACGCGCAGGGGCGCGTCGTCAGCTGCATCCAGAGCACCTATTTCGAGTTCGGATCGGGAATCGTCCTGCCCCAGACCGGCATCATCTGGCAGAATCGCGGCAGCAGCTTCCGCCTCGCCGAAAGCGGCTGGAACGCGCTGAAGCCGGGCCGCAAGCCGTTCCACACGCTCAATCCGGCGCTGGCGCGCTTCGATGATGGGCGGGTGATGGCCTATGGCACGATGGGGGGCGAGGGCCAGCCCCAGACCCAGGCAGCGCTCTTCACGCGCTATGCCCGTTACGGCATCGGCCTGCAGGAGGCGATCAGCCGCCCGCGCTGGTTGCTCGGCAGGACCTGGGGCGAATCGAGCACCAGCCTCAAGATCGAGGATCGCTTTGCGCTCGATCTTTATGACGATCTCCGCGCGGCCGGCCATCGGGTCGAGCTGATGCCTGCCTTCACCTCGATGATGGGCCATGCCGGCGCGATCGTGCGGCATCCGACCGGTGTGCTCGAAGGCGCGACCGATCCGCGCAGCGACGGGCAGGTCGCCGCGTGGTGAGTGGCGGAGAAAGGGCGGTAGCGCGGTGCGATGCGCTTGGCGTGGCGCCCTATAGCGATACGCCCGACGGGCTGTTCCGCGGCTATCTGACGCCGGCTTATGCCGCCGCGCAGGAGGCGGTCGCCGGATGGATGATCGAGGCGGGGATGACAGTCAGCATCGACGCCGCAGCCAATCTGATCGGCCGATACGAGGGTGGCCCGGGCTTCGCTGCTCCGCCTTTGCTGATCGGCAGCCATATCGACAGCGTCCGTGACGCCGGCCGCTATGACGGGCCGCTTGGCGTGATGCTAGGGATCGAGGCGGTCGCGGCGCTCAACGCCGCTGGGCGCCGCCCCGATTTTCCGATCGAGGTGATCGCCTTCGGCGACGAGGAGGGCTCACGCTTCCCCGCCGCGATGCTGACCAGCCGGGCGGTCGCGGGAACGCTCGATCCGGCCGCGCTGGCAGTGGCTGACCGCGACGGCGTGACGCTTCACGAAGCGCTCGCTGCCTATCGCCGCTTGGTTGCGGGCTGGCAATCCAAGCGCGAGGAGGAGCCGGCCTTTGGCGGCATCGCTGATTTCGGGTCGGCGCGCCGTGCCGCGCCGCTCGCTTATCTAGAGGTGCATATCGAGCAGGGGCCGGTGCTCGACGCTGAGGGCCTGGCGCTTGGGGTCGTTACCGGCATCGCCGCGCAGCTTCGCTATCAGGTCGGCGTCGTGGGCGTGGCCGGGCACGCCGGCACGACCACCATGGCCCTGCGCCGGGATGCGCTCGCCGCGGCGGCCGAGGCGGTACTTATGGTCGAGCGTGTCGCGCGTAGCGGCGCCGGCGATCTCGTCGCCACGGTCGGCCGGCTCTTGGCGGTGCCAGGCGCTGCCAATGTGATCCCCGGGCGCGTCGACTTCACCATCGACATCCGGTCGGGCGACCAAGGGGTTCGTGACGCGGCGGCAACGGCTATCCTCGCCGAACTTGATGCCATCGCCGCGCGGCGCTGCATCTCCATCTCGGCGGAGCGGGTGCAGAATCTCGCGGCCAGCGCATGCGATCCCGGGCTCACTGACCGGCTCGCCGAAGCGGTCGCGGCCGAGGGGCTGCCGGTTCGCCGCCTGGTCAGCGGCGCCGGGCATGATGCGATGGTGATGGCGGCGCTGTGCCCGACGGCGATGTTGTTTATCCGCTGCGTGGCGGGCATCAGTCATAATCCTGACGAGCATGTCGACCCGGCTGACGCCGACGCGGCACTGCAGGCGATGCTCGGCTTCATCGACCGACTTGGAGAGGCTGTTTGACCATATCCGACCTGCCCGTCGACCTGTTCGGTGAGATCGACCCGCCACAGCGGCTGCTGATGGGCCCGGGTCCGGTCAATGCGCATCCGCGGGTGCTGCGGGCGATGTCGGCTGATCTGCTCGGCCAGTTCGATCCCGAGATGACCGCCTATATGAACCAGGTGATGGCGCTCTACCGTCCGGTCTTCGGGACGCGGAACCGCTGGACCTTTCTGGTCGACGGCACCGCGCGCGCTGCGATCGAGGCGGCATTGGTCAGCCTGATCGCGCCCGGCGACGTCGTGTTGATCGTCAATTTCGGCCGCTTCGGGCTGCTGCTGCGCGAGATCTGCGAGCGGATCGGCGCGGTGATCGAAACGGTCGACGCGCCCTGGGGCGAGATCGTGCCGATGGAGGCAATTGCCGCCGCGATCGAGCGCACCGGGCCGAAGGTCGTGGCGGCGGTGCACGGCGACACCTCGACCACCATGGCGCAGCCGCTGGCCGGGCTTGGCGCCCTGTGTCGCGCGGCGGGGGCTCTCTCCTATGTCGATGCGACAGCGACGATCGGCGGCATGGCGATCGAGACTGACCTGTGGGGAGTCGATGTCGTCACCGGCGGTCTGCAGAAATGCCTGGGCGGACCCTCGGGCTCGGCGCCGATCACCATCTCCGATCGCGCCGCCGAGCATATCGCGGCGCGGCGCCATGTCGAAAAGGGCATCGTCCGGGACGACATATCGAACGGCACCGGTGCGCGGATCGGCTCCAATTATTTCGATCTCGCCATGGTGATGGATTATTGGTCCGAGAAACGTCTCAACCATCACACCGAGGCGACGACCATGCTCTACGGCGCCCGCGAATGCGCCCGCGTCGTGCTTGGCGAGGGGCTTGAGGCACGGTTCGAGCGGCATCGGCGCGCCGGCGCTTCAGTGGTGGCGGGCGCCCGGGCGATGGGGCTGACCGTGTTCGGCGACGATGCCTATCGGATGACCAATGTCACCGGCATCCTGATCCCCGACGGCGTCGATGGCGAGGCGGTGCGGCGGCGGATGCGCGAGGATTTCGAGATCGAGATCGGCGCTGCGTTCGGGCCGCTCCAGGGCAGGATCTGGCGGATCGGCGCAATGGGCTACAATGCGATGAAGCATAAGGTGGCGATCACGCTGGGCGCGCTCGAGGCGGTGTTGCGGGCCGAGGGATTCGCGACACCGGCGGGCGCGGGGGTCGATGCGGCGCTGGAGGCGTGGCGAGCATGAGCGCTCCCCGCGATCTCATCGGTTACGGCCCGACCCCGCCCGACCCATGCTGGCCGAACGGCGCGCGGATCGCGGTCAACATCGTCCTCAACTACGAGGAGGGCGCGGAAAACAGCATCCTCAATGGTGACAAGGGCTCGGAAGCCTTTCTCTCCGAAATGGTCGGCGCCGCCAGCCATTCGGCGCGGGCGATGGCGATGGAGAGCCTCTACGAATATGGCAGCCGGGCCGGCTTCTGGAGGCTCCACCGGCTGTTCACCGAGCGCCAGACGCCGATCACCATCTTCGGCGTCGCGACGGCAATGGAGATGAACCCGGCGGCTGTCGAGGCGATGCTCGCCGCTGAATGGGAAATCGCCAGCCACGGCTATCGCTGGATCGACTATCAATATGTGCCCGAAGAGGTCGAGCGCGAGCATGTCGCCAAGGCGATCGAGCTCCACACGAAGCTGACGGGCACGCGCCCGCTCGGCTGGTACCAGGGCCGCACCTCACCCAATACGGCGCGCCTCGTCGCAGAGGAGGGCGGCTTTCTCTACGATGCCGATTCCTATGCCGACGACCTGCCCTATTACGATCGGCGGCACGGCAGGGCGCAGCTGATCGTACCCTATTCGCTCGACGCCAACGACATGAAGATGGTCGCGCTCAACGGCTTCACCGAGGGTGTTCAGTTTTTCCGCTATCTCGTCGATACGTTCGAGCAATTGAGGGAAGAAGGCGGCCGGATGATGTCGGTCGGCCTGCATGGCCGCATCGCCGGCCGGCCGGGCCGAGCAATCGCGGTCGCGCAATTCCTCGATCATGTCGTCGCCAGCGGCGACGCCTGGATCGCGCGCCGTATCGATATCGCGCGGCACTGGATGGAGGTGCATCCGGCATGACGATCGACGATCCCGCAATCCTCGCCGAGGCTACGGCAGCCTTTTACGAGTATGAGCGTGCCTTGATGGCTGACGATGTGCCCGCGATGGACCGGCTGTTCGCCGACGCGCCGACCACGGTCCGCTACGGGGTCGGTGAGGTTCTTTATGGTGCCGACGAAATCCGCGCCTTCCGCAAAGGCCGGGGCGGGTCGCCGCAGCGCCGGCTCGGCCGCGTCGCGATCACTACCTATGGCGACAGCTTCGCCACCGCCAATGCCGAATTCTTCCGCGACGGCAGTGATCGGCGCGGCCGGCAGAGTCAGGCGTGGGTCAAGTTCGCTGACGGGTGGAAGGTCGTCTCAGCCCATGTCTCGATGGAGGGATCGACGTCGTGACTCCCGATACGGATCCGGACGCCTTCATTCGCCAATATGGGGGTCTGTTCGACCATAGTCCCTGGGTGGTGATGCGCGCCGCCGCGCGGCTGCCGCTCGGCGATGTCTATGCCGGCCTGATGGCGATCGTGTACGAAGCGACGCCCGAGGAACAGCTGTCGCTGATCCGCGCCCATCCGGAGCTTGCCGGCAAGGCTGCGATCGACGGCACCCTGACCGAGGCGTCCGCGACCGAGCAGGCCTCGGCCGGCCTAGATCGCATGACGCCGGAGGAATATGCTCGCTTCCACGCGCTCAATACCGCCTATCGCGAGCGCTTCGGTTTTCCCTTCATCATCTGCGTCCGACTGACCGACAAGCCCGGCATCCTAGCCGCCATGGAAGCAAGGCTCGCCAATGACCGCGACACCGAGATTGCCACGGCGCTGGCCGAAATCGGCAAGATCACCGCGCTCCGCCTCAAGGATGTGGCATGAACACGCTTTCCACCCATGTGCTCGACACGATGCACGGAAGGCCCGCGGCCGGCATTGCCCTGGCGCTGACCCGGCCGGACGGCGAGATCGTGCGGGGCACGACCAACGCCGACGGCCGCTGCCCGGATCTCGTGTCGGAAGAGCTCGCATCGGGGCGTTACGCGCTCCGCTTCCGAGTGGCTGACTATTTCCGCAGCCTCGGTGTCGAGCTGCCCGACCCGCCGTTTCTCGACGAAGTGGTGATCGATTTCGGCATGGCGGCGGATGGCGGGCATTATCATGTGCCGCTGCTTGTCTCTCCCTATGGTTATTCAACCTACCGGGGCAGCTGACAGCATGACGATCGACCTCGCCGAATGGCTCAATCTCGCGATCAGATGGCTGCATCTGACGGCGGGTATCGCCTGGATCGGCTCGTCCTTCTATTTCGTGTGGCTCGACAATCATCTGACCCCGCCCGCCAGTGGCGAGGCCTCGGGCGAGCTCTGGTCGGTGCATGGCGGCGGTTTCTATCACAACCAGAAATATCAGGTGGCGCCTGCCCAGATGCCGGACCAGCTGCACTGGTTCAAATGGGAGGCCTATTTCACCTGGATCAGTGGCTTTTCGCTGCTGGTGCTGATCTATTATGTCGGCGCGCAGAATTTCCTGATCGATCCGGCCAAGGCGGCGCTCAGCCCCGCCGAGGCAGTCTCCATCGGGGTGACAGCGCTCGCGGCCGGCTGGCTCTTCTACGACCTGCTGTGCCGATCGCCGATGGGCAGGAACAACCGGCTGCTCGGCCTGGTCTGGTTCGCCTTTCTGCTCGCCTCGGCCATCCTGCTCGATCGCCTGTTCAATGCGCGCGCGGCCTATATGCATGTCGGGGCGATGATGGGCACGGCGATGGTGGCCAATGTGTTCTTCATCATCATCCCCAACCAGCGCAAGGTGGTCGCCGACCTGATAGCCGGCCGCACGCCCGATCCGGCGCTGGGCAAGGCAGCCAAGCAGCGCTCGCTGCACAATAATTACATGACGCTGCCGGTGCTGTTCATCATGATCAGCAACCACTATCCGATGACCTATGGCGCCGAGCGGCCATGGCTCGTGCTGGCGCTGCTCGGGCTGACCGGCGTGGCCGTCCGTCATGTGTTCAACCTGCGGCATCGCGGGCAGGCAACAGGGCCGACAATTGCGTTTGCGCTGGCCCTCGCCTTCGCCAGTGTGACCTATGTTTCCCTGGAGAAAACCGGCGTCGTGGCGACGACGGGAGAGGCGGCGTCGGCCCCAAACCCAACATACGCTGACATCCGGCCGATCCTCGTGACGCATTGTGCTGCCTGCCACAGCCTGCGTCCCACCAACGCGGCATTCACGGCGCCGCCGCTCGGCGTGGTGCTCGACAGCTATGATCACGTCCGCACCGTCGCCCCGCGAATCCGGAAGGTGGCGGTCGAGTCCGAGATCATGCCGCTCGGCAATAGCACTGGCATGACCAGCGCCGAGCGTCGAACGCTGGGCGAGTGGATCGCGGCGGGAACGCCGCGATGATCCGCTTTGTCCTCGACGGCGCGGTGATCGAGGTCGAGGCCGGCGCGACCGAGACGGCGCTTGACCTGATCCGCTACGGCCTCCGCCGCACCGGCACCAAGGAAGGCTGCGCCGAGGGCGATTGCGGCGCCTGCACCGTGCTGCTCGGCGAGCTCGACGGCGAGGCGGTGCGCTGGCGGGCGGTCAACAGCTGCATCCTGTTCGTGCCGATGCTCGACGGAAAGGCGCTCCGCACGGTCGAGAGCCTGTCGGGCAGCAGCGGGCTCCACCCGGTCCAGCGCGAGATGGTCGAGCGGCATGGTTCGCAATGCGGCTTCTGCACCCCTGGCTTCGTCATGTCGCTGTACGGCCGCAGCATCGGGGCGGCGGGAACTGAAGGCGAACCGGTCGCTGATGTCATCGCCGGCAATCTGTGCCGCTGTACCGGCTATGGCCCGATCCTGGATGCCGGCGAGGCGGTGCCGGCAAGCGCTCCGGACGACGCCGATGTCGCCGTCATGCTGAGCAGCATGACGCGCGGCACTTCGGGCAAGGGCTGGTTCGCACCGCGCACCGCCGATGACCTGGCCGTGCTGCTGATCGAACATCCCGGCGCCCGGATCGTCGCCGGCGCAACCGATGTCGGGCTATGGGTCACCAAGCGGCACCACGATCTCGGCACAGTGATCTTCATCGGCGACGTCGCCGACCTGAAGGCGATCGAGGAGGACGAGCGCGGCCTGACCCTCGGCGCGGGTGTGCGCTACACTGAGGCGAAGGCGGCGCTCGCCCGCATCCGCCCCGATCTCGGCGAGCTGGTGCGGCGGATTGGCGGGCTCCAGATCCGCAATGCCGGGACGATCGGCGGCAATATCGCCAATGGCTCGCCGATCGGCGACATGCCGCCCGCGCTGATCGCGCTCGGCGCCACGCTGACGCTCAGGCGCGGCGATGCGCGGCGGACGATTCCGCTTGAGGCGTTCTTCAAAAGCTATGGCGTGCAGGACCGGGGGGCGGGCGAGTTCGTCGAAAGCGTCCATATCCCGCGCCCGGCGCCCGACACGATCGTCAGCATGGTCAAGCTGACGAAGCGGTTCGACAGCGACATCTCCGCAGTGTGTGGCGCCTTTGCGATCTCGGTCGCGGATGGCCTGGTGACCGATGCGCGGGTTGCCTTCGGCGGCATGGCCGGCATTCCGGCGCGCGCGCCTGCCTGCGAGGCGGCGCTGATCGGGCAGGTCTGGTCCGAGGCCACTGCCGACGCCGCCGCGCAGGCGCTGGCGCAGGATTATACGCCGCTCACCGATGTAAGGGGCTCGAGCGCTTACCGCCTGACCGCCGCCGCCAATCTCCTGCGCCGGCTGTGGATCGAGCAATCGGGCGAGCCGGTCAGCGTGCTCGACATGGTGCTCGATGGCTGACGCGGGTTTCAAGTCTACCGGCGCGGTCAACCGGCCGCTCCACCACGACAGCGCGCTCGAGCATGTCGCCGGCACGGCGCGCTATGTCGATGATATGCCCGAAGCGCCGGGGCTGCTCCATCTCGCCTTCGGGCTCGCAGCCGACGGCCATGCAAAGCTGCTCTCGCTCGATCTCGAGGCCGTCCGCGCGGCGCCGGGCGTGGTGATCGTGCTGACCGCGGCCGATATCCCGGGCGTCAACGACGTGAGCCCGGTCAAGGGCGACGACAAGCTCTTCGCCGAGAAGGAGATTCTCTATCCGGGCCAGCCCCTGTTCGTGGTCGCCGCGACCAGCGTCGCTGCGGCACGGCGCGCAGCGCGGCTCGGCAAGGCTGAGGTCGAGCCGCTGCCGGCGCTCGTAACGATCGATCAGGCGCTGGCGGCGGAATCGGCGATCGAGGACACCCAGGTCATGGCGCGAGGCGATGCTGCCGCGGCGCTCGCTGCCGCGCCGCACCGGCTGACCGGTGGGCTGGAAATGGGCGGCCAGGAGCATTTCTACCTCGAGGGCCAGGCCGCGTTCGCGACGCCCGGCGAAGGGGGTCAGCTGCATGTCCTGTCCTCGACCCAGCATCCGAGCGAGGTGCAGCATCTGATCGCCAAGGTGCTGAAGCTTTCGCATGCCGATGTGACGGTCGAGGTGCGCCGCATGGGCGGTGCGTTCGGCGGCAAGGAAACCCAGGCCGCAGCCTATGCCGTCGCCTGCGCGCTGGTCGCGGCGAAGACGGGCCGGCCGGCCAGGATCCGCGCCGACCGCGACGATGACATGGCAATGACGGGCAAGCGCCATGACTTCGCCGTCCGCTACGATGTCGGTTTCGACGATGCGGGCCGGATCGCGGGGGTCCGGATCGAACTCGCTTCGCGCTGCGGCGCGACTGCCGACCTGTCCTCGGCGATCAACGACCGGGCGATGTTCCATGCCGATAATTGCTACTGGCTGCCGGCGGTCGAGATCGTCAGCCACCGGCTGAAGACCCACACCGTCTCCAACACGGCGTTTCGCGGTTTCGGCGGGCCGCAGGGCATGATGGCGATCGAGCGGGTGATGGATGCGATCGCCGCCGCGCGTGGGCTTGATCCGCTCGCGGTGCGCTGGGCCAATCTTTACGCGCCGGGCCGGGACATCACGCCCTATCATATGCGCGTCGAGGACAATGTCGCGCCGGAGCTGATCGAGGAACTGGCTGAGCGGACAGACTATGACGTGCGCCGCGCGGCGGTGGCGGCGTTCAACGCCAGCCACCGGGTGCTGAAAAAGGGGCTTGCGCTGACTCCGGTCAAGTTCGGCATCAGCTTCACCACGACCCATCTCAACCAGGCCGGCGCGCTGGTGCTGCTTCATGCCGATGGGTCGATCCAGCTGAACCATGGCGGCACCGAGATGGGCCAGGGGCTGATGATCAAGGTCGCGCAGATCGTCGCCGACGTCTTCGCCGTGCCTGTGGAGAGGGTGCGCGTCACATCGACCCGCACCGACAAGGTGCCCAACACCTCCGCCACCGCCGCCTCCTCGGGTGCCGACCTGAACGGCATGGCGGCCTATAATGCTGCGCAGCAAATCCGCGCACGGCTCGCCGATTTCGCGGCGGACAGGTTCGGCGGCGCGCCCGAGGCGGTACGCTTCACCGGCGACGGAGTGGTGGCCAATGGCGAGATTGTCCCGTTCGAAGCCCTGTGCCGAATGGCGCATATCGGCCGTATCTCACTGTCCTCGACAGGCTTCTACGCGACGCCGAAGATCGAATATGACCGCGCGGCGCACCGCGGCCGGCCTTTCCTCTATTTCGCCTATGGCGCCGCTTTGTCGGAGGTGGTGATCGACACGCTCACCGGCGAGCACCGGGTGCTCGCGGTCGATATCCTTCACGACGTCGGGCATTCGCTCAATCCCGCGATCGATCTCGGCCAGGTCGAGGGCGGTTTCATCCAGGGCATGGGCTGGCTGACGACTGAAGAGCTCGTCTATGACGATCGCGGCCGCCTGCTCACCCACGCGCCCTCGACCTACAAGATCCCCACCGCGAGCGACCGTCCGCGCCGGATGGACATCAGGCTGTGGGAACGCGGGCGCAATGCCGAGGCGACGATCCACCGCTCCAAGGCGGTCGGCGAGCCGCCCTTCATGCTCGCCATCTCGGTCTTCTCGGCGCTGACCCACGCAGTCGCCGCCGCGGCGCCGGGCAAGGGCTTGCCCAGCTTCGATGCGCCGGCAACGCCGGAGCGGATTCTCGCCGCGATCGAAGAGCTGAAGGCGCGCGATGGCTGACTGGGCTGAAGCGGCCCGGATCGCCCTGGCGCGGGGCCCGGTCGCGCTGGTGACGATCCTCGCCACCGAGGGCTCGGCGCCCCGTGGCGCGGGCGCGCGCATGGTGGTGACTGCTGACGCGCTCTTCGGCACGATCGGCGGCGGCGCGCTCGAATATCGCGTCGCCGAGCAGGCGCGCGCGATCCTCGATCTGCTGCCGGGGAGCTGGCGGGTGCAGGATTACCCGCTCGGGCCGCTGCTCGGGCAGTGCTGTGGCGGACGGGTGCGGTTGCTGGTCGAGCGGCTCGATCCCGGTCAGAGCGGGTGGATCGATAGCGTCGAGGAACCTGGACAGCTTCTGACGAAGTTAGGCGCGGGGGAGATACAACGAAGCTCCCTCCCTGGCGAAGGCCGCGGCCCGGCTGCGGCTGGCTTGTTGGTGGAAAGCATTGGCGCACGGGGACCGCTTCCGGGCGCCGGAACCGAATTCATCGAACCCGTTGAAACCACCGGCACCCCGCTGATCCTGTTCGGCGCCGGTCATGTCGGCCGCGCGATCGCCTCCCGGCTGCCCGGCCTGCCCTTTCACCTCGCCTGGTTCGACAATCGCCCCGATATGGCCGAGACACTCGGCGTGATGCTTGAAACCGACGATGCGATGATTGCCTGTGCCCGTGCCGCCGCGCCCGATGCCGCGGTCCTGATCCTCACCCATGATCATGCCTTCGACTATCGCCTGACCGCAGCAGCACTCTCCGGCGCGGCCGCGTTCATCGGCCTGATCGGATCGCGGACCAAGCGCGCGCGCTTTGTCTCGCGGTTGCAGGCGGACGGGATCGATTCGTCCCGCCTCACCTGCCCGATCGGCCTGCCCGGCATTACCGGCAAGGAACCCGGCGTCATTGCGGTGGCGACCCTCGCCCAGCTCCTGACGACCGCGCCATGAGCTTCACTGCGTTCCGCGCTGAATTACTGAGCGTTCCCGAGGATCCCGCCCGGGCAGGCGACACGGCGATCCGCCATCATGCCGACGGCCTGCTCGTGGTCGAGAACGGCCTTGTCGTCGCCTTCGGCGCCCATGCCGATCTCGCCCCCCGCTTCGCCGATGTCCCGGTTGAAACCCTGCCCGGTTTGATCGTCCCGGGCTTTGTCGACACCCATATCCACTACCCCCAGACCGATCGCATCGCCGCTTATGGCGAACAGCTCCTCGAATGGCTCGATCGCCATATCTTCCCCGCCGAGGCGGAATTTGCCGATCGCGGCCATGCCGATACTGTCGCCGCCTTCTTCCTCGACGAATTGCTGCACAACGGCACCACCAGCGCGCTTGTCTTCGCCACCGTCCATGCCCAGTCAGTCGACGCCCTGTTCGAGGCAGCGCTCGCCCGGAACATGCGGATCGTCTCCGGCAAGGTGCTGATGGATCGTGGCCCGGAGACGCTTCGCGACAGCGTGGGCAGCGGCCGCGCCGACAGCGAAGCGCTGATCGCTCGGTGGCGCGGGCGTGGCCGGCTCGGCTATGCGGTGACGCCGCGTTTCGCGCTCACCTCCTCCGACGAGCAACTCGCCAGTGCAGGCGCCCTCGTCGCCGCGCACCCGGAGGTGCTGATGCACACCCACCTCGCCGAAAATCACGACGAGATCGCTGCCGTCGCCGCCCGCTTCCCGCAAGCGCGCGACTATCTCGACGTTTATGATCGGTTCGGGCTGGTCGGTCCTCGATCTGTATTCGCGCACTGCATCCATATGGACGATCATGCCCTGGCGCGGATGAGCCAGGCGGGCGCAGCGATTGCCTTTTGCCCGACCAGCAACCTGTTCCTCGGTTCGGGCCTGTTCGATCTCGCCCGCGCCGACGCGCGCGGCGTCAAGGTCGGGATCGGCACCGATATCGGCGCGGGCACCAGCTTCTCGCTGCTTGCGACGCTCGGCGAAGCCTATAAGGTCGGCCAGCTGCGCGGCGCCAGCCTCGATCCGTTCCGCGCCCTGCACCTCGCTACTGCCGGGGGCGCCCGCGCGCTTGGCCTGGGAGAGCGGATCGGCGGCCTCCAGCCGGGCCAGGAGGCTGATTTCGTCCTGCTCGATTCCGCTGCCACGCCGCTCCTCGCGCGCCGCACCGCCGGCACGACGCTGCGCGATCGCCTGTTCGCGCTGCAGATCCTCGGCGACGACCGCGCCATCGCCCGCACCTATGTCGCCGGGCGCTGCGCGTGGTCACGCCCCTAGGCGCGTCGGCTCATCCCTTGGGGTCGAGCAGCCCTTCGAACAGGGGCACGACCTTGCCGTCCTTTTCGCGCGCGAAATCGCGCGGATGGACGAAGTGATCGGCAAACCAGGGATATTGGATCGGATCGAACGCAGCCCGCAACCAGTCGACGGTCGCCCGCACCGCCGGCGAATGCCGCGCCTCGACATGGTAATAGAGCCACAGGTCGAAGCGGATCGGCAAGGTCAGCGCCAGCGGGATGACATGCTTCGAAAGCGCGCGCGTATAGGTGGGGAGCGCGGCGATCCCCGCGCCGTTGACCACCGCCCAATAAGCGGCGAGCGCTGAGTTTGACCGGATCGGCATGAAGCCTTCGGGCAGTTCGGCGCCGACCAGGAATTTGATGAGGCTCGAATTATAGCCCGGCCCGCTCTGCTCGACGAAGCGATGGTCGCGGATTTCGCTCAGCGCCTTCAGCTCGCCATGCTGCTTGAGATAATCGTCCGAGGCGAAAAGCGCGTAATGCACGGTGGCGAGCCGCGCCCGCACCAGATCGGGGCGCTGTGGCGCGCCAAAGGCGATGCCGACATCGACATCGTCGCTGCGGTCGCGTGACACGTCATAATCGAGTTGAAGCGACACCGTCAGCTTCGGCAATTGGGGCAGCAGGTCGTTGAGCCGCGGCGTCAGCCACATCGTGCCCAGGCCCTCGGTGCAGCCGATCGTCAACTCGCCCGGGTTGATCAGCACATTCGCATTGCCGGCTTCGTCGGCGGAGATCGTCGCGCCGGCCATTTCGCGCGCAGCCCGGGCGAGCATCTGCCCGATGTCGGTGGGCACCACGCCGCTGCGCGACCGGCGCAGCAATTCAGTGCCGATCCGGTTCTCGAGCCTTTCAATACGGCGGCGTAACGTGTTTAGAGCGAGGCGCGAGGTCTCGACGGCGGCGCGGAAGCTTCCCTGGTCAACGACATGCAACAGGGCGCGAAGATCGTCCCAATCCAGATCACGCGCCAGGGTGCGGACATGGCTTGTGTTCCAGCTAGGAACACCTCGTTCCTGATTCTGGATCGCAGCAGGAAGCTTACTCGCCATTAGGTTCCCCTGATAATGTTCATGGTAACAGGTGGAGCCGGAAAATGCGAGTAGACACGCACAGCAACGATTCCAACAGCTTCGGGCGCCTTCGCTTCTCCAGGAACGTCGAACGCTGCCTCGCCAGATCCTCGACTCAACTGGTCTGCCGTCGGGCGACTGACGAAGATGTCAAGTCAGTTCTTGAAAAAGCGGGCCGGATGTTTCCCATCGCCTCGCGCGAGGCCGTTGATCGGATGCGGGCCCGCAACCCGAACATTATCCAGATGATTGAAACGGTTGGCGGCAACGATGAGCCGTTGATGCTCGCCTATCTGCCGCTGTCCGAGCTGGGTGCCGATCGCCTGGTCGATGGAGGGTTCGATGGCCTTGCCCCGCTCCCCGAATGGATCGTGACCGAGAAGGAGGTTCCCACTGCCATCTACATCTGGATGGTGTGGACACCGGGCAAGCTGGCCAGGGTGCTTCCCGCCATGGCACAGATTTTTTCCGGCCTTACTCCGGTCGGCTGTCCGCTATTCTCGCGCGCGGTCACTGAGCATGCGCGCCGGATCCATGCCACCATGGGCTTCCAGCCCGGATCGCAGATTTATCCCGGCGCGCCCGAATGGCTTCTTGTCGTACTGCCGGAGCGTGAGATGCCGGCGCCCGTCCATCAAATGCCCAGGATCGAGGTTCGCCCGGTGCGCTCGTTCGAGGATATGGCGAAGATCTTCGCGATCCGGGCGGCGACCTATATCAGCGAGCAGCCGTGCCTCTATCGCGAGGAATTCGACGGCAATGATTTCTGCGCGACTCATCTGCTCGGCTCGGTCGACGGCGATCCGGCTGGCTGCGTCCGGATGCGCTATTTCGGCGATTTCGTGAAGGTGGAGCGGCTCGCGGTGCGGCGCGAATATCGCAACAGCCGGCTCGCTTTCAAGCTGGTGCGCGAGGCGATCTCACTGGCCCGCCAGAAGGGCTTCAGGCGGATCTATGGCCATGCCCGGCTTGATCTCGTGCCTTTCTGGGGGATGTTCGGCGCCCGCGTGCTGCCCGATACCGACATCTTCAAATTCGCCGATGTCGAATATCGCGAGATGGTGATCGATCTCGATGCGCATGCCCATCCGATCGGTATCGGCGACGATCCCATGGTGACGATCCGTCCCGAAGGCGCCTGGAACGAGCCGGGGCCGCTCGAGCTCTCCAATCTGCGCCCGAGCCGCGCCGGCTTTTTCCAGGACATGCGGACGATCGGGCGCGGCGCGCACTGATCGGATCAGGCAGCCCAGGCGGCGATGTCGTCCTGGCGGCCGATCAGTGCCAGGCCGTGGGCGATCGAGGTGAGTTCGCCGCCGCTCGCGATGCGCCCCTCGCCGACGCGCTCCGCGAACAGGCGGCGGATGCGCGGCATCAGCGAGGAGCCGCCGGTCAGGAACACGCGGTCGATATCGTCCACCGCCACGCCGGATGCGCTCAGGGCGCGGTCGATCGCCGCCTCGATCCGGATGATGTCGGGGGCGATCCACGTCTCGAAGGCGCTGCGCGTCACATCGGCCTCGACCGTCAGGCCGGCGCCGCTGAAATGGAAATGTGCCGTTTCGGCCGACGACAGATCGCGTTTCACCCGGCCGACCGAATCATAGAGCCGGTAGCCGAGCTCCTGCTCGATCACCCCGATCATCAGGCCTATCGCATCCGGATCGATCGCTGCGCGGCGCAGCTTTTCCAGCCCGGCGAGCGTCTTGCGGTTGCGCATCAGCGCGAGCCGGGACCAGTCGCCGAACTCGGTGAAGTAACCCCGCGGAATCTCGAGCACCTTGTCGAAGGATCGGTAGGAGCCGCCCTTGCCGAGCAGCGGCAGGACGAGATTGTCGATGATCCGATAGTCGAACCGGTCGCCGGCGATCCCGACACCGGCATGGCCGAGCGGAACGCAGCGCCGCTCGGCGCCCGGTGCAGCAATCCGAACCACCGAGAAGTCGCTCGTACCGCCGCCGAAATCGGCCACCAGGATGGTCGCCGGGTCGGTTATCCGCGAGGCGTAGCTGTACGCGGCGCCGAGCGGCTCATAGACATAGTGAAGCTCGGCGCCGAGCGAACCGAACATCGCGTCGTATCGCTGGCGAGCCAGCGCTTCGTCGGGCCGGTGTCCGGCATATTCGACCGGCCGGCCCACCACCACGCGCGCCGCGCCGCTCAGCGCGCCGCCGGCCCTTGCTGCCATTTTCTCGAGAAACAGCCGGCCGAGATCCTCGAAGCGATAGCGCCGCTCGAACACCGTCGCATGCTCGAAGCTCGCGCTTGCCGCGACTGACTTGAACGACTGGAGGAAGCGGCTGCCTTGCGGAAAGTCGAGATATTCGGCGATCGCCCAGGGCCCTGCCTCGCAGGCGGCCCCGCCGCGCACGCTCTCATCTTCCCAGAAGCACAAGGCTGACCGGAAGACCGCCTCCGGGCTGTCGGGCGCTTCGAGCGGCACCAGCTCGGACGCATCGCCCCGCGCGACCGCTGCGACCGAGTTGGTCGTGCCGAAATCGAGGCCCAGCGAAAAAGGCGAGGAGGGGGTGGGATTCGGCATGGGCGGACGCCGCTACACGGCGCGGCCCGGTTAGGCAAAGGCCATTCCGGATCAGCGGATCACTTCCTCACCAGCCCCTTCGGCCGCACGACACCCAGCTCGATATGCGTGATCACCCCCGGCCTCGCGTCGCAGACCGCGGGCAGGGCGGTGGCGCCGAGCAGCCCGGTCCAGGGCAGGCCGAGGAACGGCGTGCGCCCGTCTTCAGCCTCGGCGCCCATCAGTTTCAGTTCGAGCGGCGGATCGCCCTTGATTCGGATCCGGTAACAGCTGTCGCCATTGTCCCAGAGCGGGTCGAGGTTCCTGCCCATCGTCCAGTAGAAATGATAGGAGAGGAAAGGCGCGCCATCGACCCAGGCAGTCCAGGTGAAATGCTGGCCGCCGACCGTGCCCTGCTTGATGACGCCCGTATCATAGTGGATGTCCTGGGTCGCCTTGGCGACTTCGAGGTCGGTCGTGACCTTCTCGATCGTCTTGCCGAGCCCTTCGACGACCATCGCCATTGACTGGTAGAAATGACGCGGCGCGTCGGGCGATCGGCTCGGCTTGGCGAGCAGATCGTCCGGATCGCGCCCGAAGCCCATGATCTCGGTATAGATCATCGGGTTTCTGAGCTTGTCGATGATCTCGGTGACCTCGATGCTGTCGATCCGGCTCATCAGGCGTGACAAGGTGAGCGGCAGGATATCGCCCGAGAAACCGGGGTGGATTCCGCAGCCATGATAGGATGTTTCGCCCTCGCGGCAGGCATCCTCGATTCTTGCGTTCGCCTCTTCGAACCATTTGTTGGGGATGAACGGGCCGGCAGTCGAGATGACGTTCTTGCCTGATCGCAGGAGACGGCAGAACAGGTCCACGTCGGCCACCAGTCCGGCAAAGAGAACGCAATCCGCCTCTATCGCGATAAGCTGCTCGGCATCGTTGGTGGCGATCACGCCAGTCACGGGGAGGCCGACCAGGTCGCCTGCGTCCTTGCCGACCTTTTCGGGATTGGTGACGTGCACGCCGACCAGCTCGATGAAGGGATTCTCGATGAAGTGCCTGAGCGTCGCCTGGCCGACCGTTCCGGTGGCCCATTGGATGACGCGATAGATTTTCTCGGACATTGCGTGCGCTGCCTTGTTCAGATCGTCGGGATAAGGGGCTCAGTTGACGCTGCGGACCTGCCCGCCATCGACCCGGTAGTTCGCACCCGTGACGAAGCCCGAGATCGGGCTGGCGAGCATGCAGACGACCAGAGCGAGATCCCGCGGGGTGCCGAGCCGGCCGGCCGGCGGCAGGTCGAACACCTTGTCGGCAGCCAGCCTCTGCGTGACCTCCTCGATCGTCAGGTTGGGGTCGCCATATTTCAGGCGTCCGAACCGGAGCAGCCCATCGACCATGATGATACCGGGCGAGACGGTATTGACCGTCACCCCGACGCCTTTCAGCGATCCGGCGAGGCTGACGGTGAAATTGTTCAGCGCCGATTTCGCGCCTGAATAATCAGCGCCCAGATTGTTGGGCTGGACGGCCACCGCGCTCGACACATTGATGACCCGCCCGAATGTCGCCGCGACCATGTCCGGCACGGCGAGCCGGCACAGTCGCACCGATGAAAGCGCGTTGGCATGATAGTTCGAAACCCAGTCGTCAGTGCTGATCTGGATCGGGGTCTTCGTCGTGTTTCCGGTCGAGCTGCCGCCGGCATTGTTGACGAGAATCTCGATCGTGCCACCGAGCGCTGCCACCGCCTCGGCATGAACCGTCGCGGCGCCTTGGTCAGTCGCGAGATCGCCGATCGCGACGCCGGCTGCGCCGATCTCGGTCGCGACCTTTTCGGCGCGCTCGCGGTTCCGGCCATGGACGACCACCGCACAGCCTTCCTGCGCGAGCATGCGGGCAATCCCTTCGCCGATGCCGCTGCTGCTGCCCGTGACGAGCGCGCGCCGGTCCTTGAGCTGCAAATCCATGATGTTCCTCTCCGCGATGCTTCCTGGCCAGCTTATCGCCCGGCGATTGCCTGGACCGGCCTCTGCCTCACGACATCACAGGTCGGCGGGTGAACCTATCCCCAGATGGGAGGATGCGGCATCACCGGGGCGATGCAGATTTCTCGGTAGTCGGGCGACAGAAATTGCGAAAAACGCGAGGGAGCAGGAGGACCGGCAGCTTCAATCTGCGAAACCGAGACTGCGACGAGAAGCTGCTTGATTGTCCCGTTCAGTCCGGCTCGGCAAACCCATCGATACGCCGGGCAGCTTCCACCTCGATTACGGTGCCGCGACCCGCGCCCAGCTCATACGCACCGGTCGTTGCGCAGAAATAGGGTCGGACCGGATCATTGTCCGCATCCGCGGGAATGACCGGCCAGCGCCCGGTGCAGTTCGGGCCGGTGCACCAGCAGACGACGTAGCGGTCGGGCGAATCGCCGTTATCATCGGCGTCGGCCCGCTCGACGAAAACCCGCTCCTCCCGGGCGCCCGTCGTTAGCGCAAAGCGCGGCAAGGCTTGGCGGGCGAAATCGCGATGCGCGTCGCGGATATTCTCCCGAAGCCAGTCCGGCGGCGACGCGCCGGCGAACTTCGCGATGTCATCCGCGACGTCCGGATGACGGAGGCGTCGATAGGTGGGCTCGTCATGGGCCTCGATCGCCGCGGCAAACGCCCGCGCCGCCGCCACATGGGCGTCACGGCCGCCCGATATCGGCCGTGCTTCGACCAGCTTGCGGCGCTCGGCGGGCACCTCGGCCTCGGTCAGCCGCGCTATCGGCGCGCGGGAAAGCACCCGGACGATGTCCGGGGTGACATAGGTCTCGAGCGATGTGTGGCAATATCCACCGACCATCACGATGTCGCCCGAGTCCCGGCTCATCTGTTCAACCGCGGCGTTGGCGTCCGCACAGCTGCCGATCTTGCCGATCACCTCGATCGTGATGGGGCGGCCTTTGGGCAGCGGTGCAATGTCGCGCCAGGGCTGGGCGTAGAGCAGGAGGCGGTGTTTCGTCTTTTCATCCCAGGGCGATTCAGGTTCGAGCACTGCCTTTCGACCATCGAGCAGATGCCGGCCCGCCAGAATGCCGCTCAGCCGAACGCAACGCCCGGTCCAGCGATGATAATCGAGGGTGATCGCCTTGATCGTCGTCGCGG
Source organism: Sphingomonas oligophenolica (assembly GCF_039522915.1). Taxonomy (NCBI): domain Bacteria; kingdom Pseudomonadati; phylum Pseudomonadota; class Alphaproteobacteria; order Sphingomonadales; family Sphingomonadaceae; genus Sphingomonas; species Sphingomonas oligophenolica. Next base: position 70,196 of record NZ_BAAAEH010000003.1, on the reverse strand, counting down.
TCGCCGAGGCGAAGGTGCAGCGCTTGTCCCATGTATTGGCTTCCTTCGCCGAGGCCGCGCTCGGCGCAGCGACCAGGCAGGCGAGTAGCAGAATCAACAGGCGTATCCGCATGGCGGCAGGGTGCTTGGCGTGGGGTCGCCTGTCAACGACGCCCGTAGGGAAAGCCGTCGCCGCTGATTCGAGCCGGCCAAGCCATGTCTCAATCTCGCCCTTCACCGGACGGGCCTGCCTCGCGTCAGAGGAAGAAGGTCCCCTCGATCACCGTCACGCAGGTGCCGCCCAGCACCACCCGGTCGCCCTCGAGGCGGCACGCCAGATGACCGCCGCGCGCGCTCGCCTGATACGCAGTGAAGCTGTCCCGCCCGAGCCGCTTTGCCCAATAAGGGACGCTCACCGCATGCGCCGATCCAGTCACCGGATCCTCGTCGATGCCCCCGCCGGGCGCGAAGGCGCGGCTGATGATGTCGGTCTCGTCGCCGGGCGCCGTCGCGATCGTCAGGATATTGCCCAGAGCGGCGAGCGCGCGGAAATCGGGGTCGAGGGCGCGGACCTGGTCGGCGCTGTCGAGCACGATCAGGGCGTAGCGGGCCGGCTGCCACAATGTCTCGACTGCATCGGTCAGCCCGAGCGCCGCGACGATCTCCGGCAGCGGCGTCGGGCTCGGCGCCCAGGCCGGCAGCGCCAGCTTATAGCCATCGCCCTTGCGCGATACCTCGAGCGTGCCGGCCTGGCGGGTGCGAAACCTGACCTTGTCCAGCGCAGGATCGCTCGACAGCACGAAATGCCCGCTCGCCAGCGTCGCATGGCCGCACAACGCCACTTCAGTCGTCGGCGTGAACCAGCGCAGCTCGAAATCAGCCCCCTCGCCGTCACTGGCGCTGCTTTGATCGGGCACGATGAAGGCGGTTTCGGCGAGGTTGTTCTCGGCGCCGATCGCCTGCAGCGTCGCATCGTCGAGCCAGGCGGCAAGCGGCACCACCGCCGCCGGATTGCCGGTGAAGGGCGCGCTCGCGAAGGCGTCGATCTGGACGAAGGGAAGCCTCATATGCGTTTCCCGAACCAGTGCGGGGTGACGTCCGCCTCGATCAACGGGTTGTCGGTGTCGATCTGGCCTTCGGGGTCGAGATGGATCAGCACCTCGACCTTGGGGAATGCCTTGCGGATCTCGGCCTCGACTGCGTCCATCACGACATGCGCCTCGGCGATCGTCATCTCGGGCGCGACATACATGTGGAACTGAGCGAAATCATGCGCGCCCGATCGCCGGGTGCGGAAATCGTGCATCCCGCGCAGCTCGGGATGAGTCGCCGCAAGCTCGATGAAACGGGCACGCTCCTCCTCGGGCCATTCCTTGTCCATCAGCTGGTCGATCGCATTGCTCGAGGCGCGAAAGGCACCGAAGGCGAGCCAGGCCGCAATGACGATGCCGAACAGCGGATCGGCGCCGTGCAGCCCCAGATACTGGTCGAGCACCAGGGCGACGATCACTGATCCGTTCAGTAGGACGTCGGACTGGTAATGGACATTGTCGGCCATGATCGCGACCGATCCGGTGCGCCGGATGATCCGGCGCTGATAGATGAGCAGCATCATGGTCGCGAGGATCGCGGCGACCGACACGCCGATGCCGAGCTCGGCATCCTGGGTCGGGTTGGCCGTGCCGAGCGCGGTGATCGCCCGCCAGGCGATTCCCGCAGCGGACGCAGTGATCAGCATCACCTGGAACAAAGCGGCCAGCGCCTCGGCCTTGCCGTGGCCGAAGCGATGGTCATGGTCGGCGGGCGTCGCGGCGAGCCGCACGCCGTACAGGGTGACCAGCGAGGCGAGCAGGTCGAGCCCGGTATCGGCGAGCGAGCCGAGCATCGCGACCGATCCGGTCTGCCAGGCGGCGAAGGATTTGAGCGCGAGCAGGAAGCACGCCATCGCCACGCTCGCCAGCGCGGCGCGGACGACATAGGGAATGGCGCGGCGCTGGTCCTCGGTCACGGGTACAACAAGCCCTCGCTCCAGCCGTCTTCCGTGCGGACGAACAGGCGGCGCTCATGAAGGCGGTGCGCGCGATCCTGCCAGAACTCGATCCGGTTCGGTGCGAGGCGATAGCCGCCCCAATGCGGCGGCCGCGGCACATCGCCGCCGGCAAAGCGCGCCTGCACCGTCTCGAACCGCGCCTCGAACGTCGCGCGGGAATCGAGCGGCCGCGACTGGTCCGAAGCCCAGGCGCCGAGCTGCGAATCGCGGTGGCGGCTGGCGAAATAGGCGTCGGCCTCGGCGGCGGTGACCGGCGCGAGCGGGCCCTCGATGCGGATCTGCCGGCGGAGCGACTTCCAGTGGAAGAGCAGGGCCGCCTGCGGGTTGCCGGCAATATCGGCTGCCTTGCGGCTCTCCCGGTTCGTGTAGAAGACGAAGCCGTCGGGTCCGTGCCCCTTGAGCAGCACCATTCGCACCGCGGGTCGCCCCTCCGCGTCAGCGGTGGCGAGCGCCATCGCGTTCGAATCATTGAGCTCGGTCTCGCGCGCCTCGGCGAACCAGGCGGCGAACAGGGGGAATGGGTTGGCCTCGGGCATGCCCGCGCTTTAGGGTTCCGCCGCGCCGGTGTCGAGAAACGGAACGACTCAGCCGCTTGAGGATTGAATCGATCAGCAGGGAACCGGGGCAACAAAGGAATCGGGAATGGCCGCACGTGCCTATTGGCAGGGACAGATCAGGCTGGCGCTCGTCTCGATCCCGGTCGAGATCTACACCGCCACCAAATCGGGCGCGCAGGTCAGCTTCAAGCAGATCCATGAGCCGAGCGGCAAGCCGATCCATTACGAGAAGGTCGTCACCGGCATCGGCCCGGTCGACACCGACGAGATCATGAAGGGCTTCGAGTATGAAAAGGGCGAATTCGTCCTGCTCGAACAGGATGAGATCGACGCGGTGAAGCTCGAATCGAAGAAGACGCTCGAGCTCACCCAGTTCGTCGACGCGAGCGAGATCGACGTGCTTTATTACGAGAAGCCCTATTTCGTGGTGCCCGCCGACGATCTCGCCGAAGAGGCGTTCATCGTGCTGCGCGAGGCGCTCCGGCGGACGAAGAAGGTCGGGCTCGGCCAGCTCGCGATGCGTGGCCGCGAATATGTCGTGAGCCTCAAGCCTTGCGGTCGCGGTATGGTGCTCGAGACGCTGCGCTATGCCGATGAGGTCAACAAGGCGCAGGGCTATTTTCGCGACATCCCCGATTCCAAGCCCGACGAGGATCTGATGGACCTTGCCGAGGCACTCATCGAGAAGAAGACCGGCCCCTTCCATCCGCAGGAATTCCATGATCGCTATGTCGATGCGCTGAAGGATCTGGTTGAGCGCAAGCGCAAGGCAAAGGGGCGCAAGATCATCGAGGACACCAGCGACGAGCCGACCGGCCGCTCGGGCTCGAACGTCGTCGACCTGATGGCGGCGCTGAAGAAGTCGATGGAGAAGCCGGGCGCGGCGCCTGCCGCCAAGGCAGCGACGAAGAAGCCCGCGGCCAAGAACGCGTCCGCGAAGAAGCCGGCGGCGAAAAAGCGTGCCTGATCGCAACCCGCTCGAGCGCTACAACGCCAAGCGCGATTTCACCCTCACCGCCGAGCCGGCGGGCACGCTCGCGCCCGGCCACGGCAACAGCTTCATGGTCCAGAAGCACGATGCGAGACGGCTCCACTGGGATTTCCGGCTCGAGATCGACGGCGTGCTCAAAAGCTGGGCGGTGACGCGCGGCCCCAGCCTCGACCCGAACGAGAAGCGTCTCGCTGTCCGCACCGAAGACCATCCGCTCTCCTATGCGACCTTCGAGGGCACGATCCCCAAGGGTCAATATGGCGGCGGCACGGTGATGCTCTGGGATCGCGGCACCTGGTCGCCGATCAAGGGCAAGAGCGCGAAGGACCTGGAGAAAGGTCATCTCCATTTCGTCCTCGATGGCGAGCGGATGAAGGGCGAATGGCTGCTGATCCGCCTCAAGCCGCGCGGCAAGGAAAAGAGCGAGAATTGGCTGCTCCGCAAGATCGACGACGACTATGCCGGCGGCACTGACACGCTGGTCGAGACCGGACTGACCAGTGTCGCCACCGGCCGGACGATGATGGAAATAGCGGAGGGCGCAAAACCTCATTCCTCCCTCGCGAAGCGGGGGAGGGGGACCGGCGCCGCTGGTGGAGGGGGCGGCACCAGGCGCGCCGCTGGTGGCAAGCCTCCAACCAAGGGCGCGCTGCCCAAATTCCGCGATTTCCAGCTCGCCACGCTGGTCGACAGCGTTCCCGCCGGCAGCCGCTGGCTGCATGAGGTCAAATATGACGGCTATCGCGTGATGATCGCGGTCGCCGGTGGCACGGTGAAGATCTACAGCCGCTCGGGTCTGGACTGGACCGACAAATTCCCCGGCGTGGCCGAGGCTGCGGCAACCCTGAACGTCGCCAGCGCGCTGATTGATGGCGAGGTGGTCGCCTTCAAGCATGGCAAGCCCAGTTTCTCGGCCCTGCAGGACGCCATCGCCAAGGGCGGCGACATGACCCTGTTCGCCTTCGACCTGCTCGAGCTTGACGGCGAGGACATCGCCGCCTTGCCCAACATCCAGCGCAAGGAGCGGTTGCGGCCGTTGATCCAGGGCGGTGATGCCCGCCTCCAGTTCGCTGAACATATTGTCGGCTCGGGCGAACAATTGTTCGAAACAATGTGCCGCGAAGGCTATGAGGGGATCGTCTCGAAGCGCGCCGACGCGCCCTATCGCGGCCAGCGCAGCAGGAATTGGCTCAAGGTCAAATGCATCAAGCGCCAGGAATTCGTGATCGTCGGCTGGACCCCGTCCGACAAGTCGCGCGGCTTCCGCGCGCTGTTGCTCGGCCTGAACGGGCCGGACGGCTTCACTTATGCCGGCAAGGTCGGCACGGGTTTCAACACCGATACCATGATGGATCTGAGCGCGAAGCTGGCCAGGCTCGAGCACAAGCAACCCACCGTCGAGGCCCCGCGCGCGGCGGTGCGCGGCGCGCACTGGGTGAAGCCGAAGCTGGTCGCCGAGATCGCCTTTACCGAAACCACGCCCGACGGCGTGCTGCGCCATCCGAGCTTTCTCGGCCTGCGCGAGGACAAGGCAGCGAAGGACGTCGTCGCCGAGAAACCGGTGCCCGTCGATGATCCGCCGGTGCCCGAGGTGCATGTGAAGGTCAGCAACCGCGACCGGCTGATCTTCCCCGATTCGGACGTCACCAAGGGTGATCTCGCCGATTATTATGCCCGCATGGCGCCGGTCGTCCTCCCCTGGGCCGCCAACCGTCCGATCAGCCTGGTGCGGTGCCCCCAGGGCCGCGCCAAGCGCTGTTTCTTCCAGAAGCACGACGCCGGCACCTTTGGCGAGCATGTGAAGCATGTGCCGATCCGCGAGAAGGACGGCTCGGTCGAGCCCTATCTCTATATCGAGGATGCCGATGGGCTGGTGATGTGCGTACAGATGGGCACGATCGAATTTCATGGCTGGGGATCGACGGTCGCCGATGTCGAAAAGCCCGATCGCATGATATTCGATCTCGATCCCGACGAGGGCCTCGGCTTCGACCTGGTCAAGAAGGCGGCCGAGGATATCAAAAACCATCTCGCCGAGATCGGCCTGGTCAGTTTCCCGATGCTGTCGGGCGGCAAGGGCGTGCATGTCGTGGTGCCGCTCAAGCCCGAGGCCGAATGGCCCGCCGTGAAGGACTTCTCGGAACGCTTCGCCCGCGCGCTCGGCGAGGCCGAGCCCGATCGCTATGTCGCGAACATGTCAAAGGCGAAGCGCAAGGGCCGCATCTTCATCGATTATCTGCGCAACCAGCGCGGCGCGACCGCGGTGCTGCCCTATGTCGCCCGCGCCCGCGCCGGCGCGCCGGTCGCGGCACCGGTGACCTGGACCGAGCTTCGCGACATCGACAGCGCGCATCGCTGGGGCGTGCGCGACTCGGCCGAATTGCTCGAACGCGCCAATAGCCGGGCGCTGGCGGGGTGGGGAGTCGCGGATCAGGTCCTGCCCGATCTTTGATCCCAAATCTCTCATGCTTGTTGCACCCGCGAAAGGATTGTGGTCGAGTCGGCGCCTTAGCTCGGGGACTGCACTTACTCGATGGCCACCCAGCCTGCGCCTTCACTGCTCGATCCATCGATCCACGCCGCCCGGTGGATCGCCGATTATTGCGCGCGCGAGCAAAAGGGCGACGTGCTCTGCGCCACACCGAAGGACCCCGCCTGGACCGCGATGTTCGAGGAACTCGCTGCGGTCGCCGGCGATGACCTGAACCATGCCCGCGAGCGCGTGCAGCGCCATGCGGAGGATATCGGCACCGGCTTCCGCATCATCGGTGAAAGCGAGGAACGGCCCTGGCCGCTCTCGCCGGTGCCGCTGCTGATCGAGGAGGATGAATGGGCCGGTATCGCCGCCGGCGTCGAACAGCGTGCCGAACTGCTCGAGATGGTCCTCGCTGACCTGTACGGCGACGCGAAGCTCGTCGAGCGCGGGCTGATCCCGGCTGCGCTGATCGGCGGCAGCCCCTTCTTCCTGAGGCCAATGGCCGGGCTGGTGCCGCCCGGCGGCCACCACCTCCACTTCATCGCGATCGACCTGGGGCGCGGCCCGACCGGCGAGTGGCGCGTCCTTGCCGACCATCTCCGCGCGCCGGCGGGCGCCGGCTATGCGCTCGAGAACCGGCTGGCGATCTCGCGCACGCTTGGCGGGCTGCAGTCGCGCCTCAACGTCAAGCGTCACGCTCCCTTTTTCGCTGCCTTTCGCGACGGCCTCGCCGCCGCGTGCCGGCGCGCCGAGCCGCGGATCGGCCTGCTGACCCCCGGCCGCTACAATCCCAGCTATGCCGAGCAGGCGCATCTCGCCCGCTATCTCGGGCTGCTGCTCGTCGAAGGCGCGGATCTCGCCGCGCTTGAGGACAAGCTTTATGTCCGCACGATCGGTGGGTTGAAGCGGGTCGATGCGATCTGGAACCGGCTCGATCCGCGCCTGCTCGATCCGCTCGCCTTCGATTCGCATTCGGGGATCGGCGTGCCCGGCCTGGTCGATGCGATGGCTGCGGGGAATGTCGTCGTCTCCAATGTTCCGGGCGCCGGCGTGCTCGAATCGCCGGCGTTCAGCGCCTTCCTGCCCCGGCTCGCAACCCGGCTGATGGGCGCTGACCTGCTGCTTCCCAATATTGCGACCTGGTGGTGCGGCCAGGACGAGGAGCGCGCCCGCGTCATCGAGGATTTCGATCAATTGCTGATCGGCCCGGCGTTCGGCGTCGCGCCGCTCGGTTTCGAAGGCATTGCGCCACGCCACGGCGCCGAGATCACCGGCCCGGCGCGCGCGGCGCTGTTCGACGATCTCAGCCGGCGGCCGCAGGATTATGTCGGGCAGGAGATCACGCGGCTGTCGACCATGCCCGTCGTCACCGATGCCGGTCTGGCAGCACGGCCCTTCACGCTCCGCGTCTTCGCCGCGCGTGGCGCTGACGGCAGCTGGACGGTGATGCCGGGCGGCTTCGCGCGGATCGGCGAGCACCCGGATCCGCGCGCTAGCGTGATGGGCGAGGGCAATTGGTCGGCCGATGTCGCTGTCTACGGCCCCGAACCGGTCGCACCCGTGTCGCTGCTGCCGCCAAGCGATTCGATCCATGTCCGCCGCAACCCCGGCACGCTGCCGAGCCGCGTCGCCGACAATTTCTTCTGGCTCGGCCGTTATCTGGAGCGCGGCGAGGCGTTGCTGGGCGTCATCCGGGTGATGCTCGGCAATTCGATCGATGCGGATGCCGGCGCTGCGCTCGGGCCGGAAACGGTCGGGCGGCTGGTCGGGCTGGTGGTGAATGGCGGCGCGGCGCCGCATCCGGCGAGCCTTCGCCGCACCGAGCTGACCCCCTTCGCGCGGACCGCGATGGAATCGGCCGGCTGGCACAGCGTCAGGGCGATCAATCGTCTCGCCCGCGGCATCGGCCAGGGCTCGCGCGACCGGCTCTCGGCTGACATGGTCCGCCTGCTCGACGCGCCCTATCCGACCAAAGGCGGCATGCTCGATCGCGCCGGCTCGCTCCAGCGTCGCTACGCGGCACTGTCGGGCCTGTCGGCCGAGCATATGGGCCGCACCTCGGCGTGGCGCTTCCATGATCTCGGCCGCCGAATCGAACGCGCGCTGATGGTGACTCGCGCGGTCCGCGTCTTCGGCATGCCGAACGGGACGACCGACGATCTGTCGACCCTGCTCGATCTGGCCGACAGCCAGATCAGTTACCGCCAGCGCTATCTGACCGGCATCGCCCGCGTGCCGGTGGTCGATCTCGTCGCGCTCGATCCCGGCAACCCGCGCGCGCTCGCCTTCCAGATCGAGCGGATCTGCGAGCATTTGAGCGCGCTGCCGGTGCTCGGCGATGACGGCATGGACGAGCCCCAACAGGCCCAGGCGACTGGCCTCGTCGCGATCATCTCGACGGCGACCGCGGCGACGCTCGACGAGACTATATTGGGCGATCTCGAGCGCCGCCTGTTCGCGCTGTCCGAGGCAATCGCGCGGCGCTATTTCCTGCAGGGTGCCGAGCCGCTTCGGGCAGGCGGATTGACCCTGGCGTGATCTACGACATCCGCCACGTCACCCGCTTCGATTATGGCGGGTCGGTCAAGTTCGCGCGCTGCAACCTGAGGTTGAAGCCGATTCACTGGTCCGGCCAGGATCTCGTCGATTACCGCCTGACCATCTCTCCCTCGGGCCGCACTGCGCCGGCGCGCGCCGAGGCTGGCCTCGCCAATGTCGTTCGGCTGGTGGTCGAGGAGCCGGTGCGCCATCTCGTCATCGAAAGCGTATCGCGCGTGGTGGTCGATCGTCCGGTGCCGATGCCGTCGGACAGCGATCCGACGCTCGGCCAGGTGGCGGTCGCCGCCCGGACAAGCCGCGATCCGTCGCCCGCGGGGCCGGCCAATTACCTGTTTCCCTCGCCCTTGATCCCGCTCGATCGCGATATCGCCGCCTGGTGCGCCGAGGATCTGCGGCCGGACCGGCCGGTACTGGAGGCGGCGATCGAGCTTGCCCGCCGCATCCAGCGCGACTTCGCGTTCGATCCCGAGGCGACCCTGGTCGATACCGCGCCGCACGAGGCTTTCATGAAACGCGGCGGTGTCTGCCAGGATTTCGCCCAGATCATGATCACCGGCCTGCGCGCCGCCGGCCTCCCCGCAGCCTATGCCTCGGGTTATATCCGCACCATCCCGCCGCCCGGTCAGGCACGTCTGGTCGGCGCCGACGCGACTCATGCCTGGGTCTTGCTGTGGTGCGGGCCCGATCTCGGCTGGGTCGGAGTCGATCCGACCAACGGCATCTGGATGGCGGGCGATCACATCGTGATGGCGATCGGTCGCGATTATGGCGAGATCGCGCCGATCGACGGGGTGGTGCTCGGCTCCGGCGCGCAAAAGATGGTGGTCTCGGTTGATGTCGCGCCATTGATGGAGGTCGTGGCGTAACTACCTTCCCGGGAGAGCGGGGTTGAGGTTTGCGCTTGCTCCGCAAATCCCGCAAAGTGAACGAAACTGAAGGACTGAGGACACAGTGGCCGATCCCTATGCAACGCTGGGCGTGGCGCGTACCGCCAGCGAGGCCGAAATCAAGAAGGCGTATCGGAAGCTCGCCAAGGAGCTCCATCCCGATCGCAACAAGGACAATCCCAAGGCGAGCGAGCGGTTCAGCACCGTCACCAACGCCTATGACCTGCTGACCGACAAGGACAAGCGCGCCCGCTTCGACCGTGGCGAGATAGACGGCGACGGCAATCCCGCCGCGCCGTTCGGCTTTGGCGGCGGTGGCGGACAGGGCGGCTTTCGCCCCGGGCCGGGCGGCTCGCCCTTCGAGGCCGAAGGCCCGGATCTCAGCGACATTTTCGAAGGGATGTTCTCAGGCGGCAATCGCGGCGGCGGTTTCGGCGGCTTTGGCGGTTTCGGCCGCAAGCAGCCGCCGCCAAAGGGCGCCAATGTCGCCTATCGGCTGAATGTCTCCTTCACCGATGCGGCCACGCTCAGCCCGCAGCGCATCACCCTTGCCGATGGCAAGACGATCGACCTGAAGCTGCCGGCCGGGCTCGAGAGCGGCGCGCAGATGCGGCTGGCTGGCAAGGGCCAGCCCGGCCCCGGCGGCGCCGGGGACGGGATCGTGACGATCAACATCCAGCCGCACCGCTTCTTCACACGGGACGGCGACGATGTCCGGCTCGATCTGCCGATCAGCCTGTCCGAGGCCGTGCTCGGCGCGTCGGTGCGCGTGCCGACCGTCGAGGGTGCGGTGATGCTGACGGTGCCGGCGGGCTCGACCTCGGGCAAGGTGCTGCGCCTGCGCGGGCGCGGCTTTCACAAGAAGGACGGCAGCCGCGGTGATCAGATGGTAACGCTGATGGTCGATTTGCCGGTGGGCGACGACGCACTGGTCGAATTCGTCCGCGGTTGGAAGGATCGCGACAAGGGCAACCCGCGCGGCAATTTGGGCGTTTAGTGCGCCATGTGTGAAATCGGAACCACCACCCCGTTCGTCCTGCGTAGGGACCAAGTAGGCGAAGGCGTATCGAGGGTCCGTAGCGAAGGACAGGTTGTCGCTCGTGGCCTGTCCTTCGATACGCCCGCTCGATACGCCGCTGCGCGGCGCCTCGATGGCATCTCGGGGCGAGCGAATCAGATTTTACGCGCGATGCCCTAGAGGTGCAGGAAGTATCGCCCCAGTCGCCCGAGGAGCGCAGGAAGCAACCGGGCGATGAACGGACCAAGCTCAGCCGCCGCCTCGCCTTCATGCAGCCCGGCAGCTATGCGCGAGAAGTGCTGAAGCGGGTCTTCGTTGGTGTGTACAGCGACGGTTTCGTCCATGCCGGCAACCTTGCCTATATGTCGCTGGTCACGCTGTTTCCCTTCTTCATCGTCGCCGCCGCGGTCGCGCGGCTGTTCGGCCAGACGGGCGAGGGATTGCACACCGTCGAGGCCTTTCTTCACACGGTGCCGCCGAGCGTGGCGAATGTGCTGCAGACGCCGATCCACGATGTGCTCGCCGCGCGGTCGGGCTCGCTGCTGTGGTTCGGCGCGATCGTCGGTCTCTGGACGACGGCGAGCTTCATCGAGACGATCCGCGACATTCTGCGGCGCGCCTACGGCGTCAAATCGATCCGTCCCTTCTGGCATTATCGGCTCTGGTCGATCGGGCTGATCCTCGCCTCGATGATCCTGATCCTGGTCGCCTTCAGTTTCCAGATCATGCTGCTCGCGGTCGAGCAGTTCATCCTGCGCGTGCTTCCCTATGCGGCGAGCACGGCGACGGTGGTGTCGGTGAGCCGGATCGCGCCCGGTCTCGCGCTGTTCGCGGCGCTCTATATGGTGTTCTACGCGCTCACCCCGCGCAAATATCGCGAGAGCAAATGCCCCAAATGGCCCGGCGCGCTTTTCACCACTGCCTGGTGGCTGCTGGTGACGGCGCTCCTGCCGATCATCCTCTCCAATCTCGCCAATTACGACCTGACCTATGGCAGCCTTGCCGGCGTGATGATCTCGTTGATCTTCTTCTTTTTCGTCGGACTGGGGCTCGTCGTCGGCGCTGAGTTGAATGCGGCACTGGCGGAAGCGGACGATGAAGGAGTAGAGGACCTCGGCGGCAGCAACAAACAGGAGGCGGCAGCGGCGTGACGGGATTGATGCAAGGCAAGCGCGGGCTGATCATGGGCCTTGCGAACGATCGGTCACTCGCCTGGGGGATCGCCAAGAAACTGAGCGAAGCCGGAGCCGAACTCGCGTTCAGCTATCAGGGCGAAGCGATGGAGAAGCGGGTTCGCCCGCTCGCCGAACAGCTCGGCGTCGCGCGCCTGATCGAATGCGACGTTTCGGACATGGCGGCGCTCGACTCCACCTTCACTTCGCTGGCGAAGGACTGGCCGACGATCGATTTCGTCGTTCATGCGATCGGCTTTTCGGACAAGAACGAGCTGCGCGGCCGCTTCATGGACACAAGCCTCGACAATTTCCTGCAGACCATGAACATCTCGGTCTACAGCTTCGTCGCGGTGGCGCAGCGCGCGGCGGCGATGATGCCGAACGGCGGCTCGCTGCTGACGCTGTCTTATTACGGCGCCGAGAAGGTCATCCCGCATTACAATGTGATGGGCGTGGCCAAGGCAGCACTCGAGACCAGCGTGAAATATCTGGCGGTCGATCTCGGCCGCGACAATATCCGCGTCAATGCGATCTCCGCCGGGCCGATCAAGACCCTGGCCGCATCGGGAATCGGCGATTTCCGCCTGATCCTGAAGTGGAACGAGCTCAACTCGCCCTTGAAGCGCAACGTGACGATCGAGGATGTCGGCGGCGCCGGCCTCTACCTGCTGAGCGATCTCGCCAGCGGCGTGACCGGCGAGACGCATCATGTCGATGCCGGCTATCACGTGATCGGCATGAAGGCCGAGGACGCGCCGGATATCGCGCTGGCGTAACACCCTCTCGCTGCGGGAGAGGGAAGGGGCCCGCCGCGAAGCGGTGGGAAGGGTGAGGGTGACTGTCGTGAGCGTCTTGAACTCAACCTCACCCCGCGCTGCTGCGCAGCTTGCCCCTCTCCTGAAAGGAGAGGGGAAGCCGGCTGCTCGCAATATGGGTGAATCTGGTAGCCCAACAGGAGTGCGTTTGTGAGCTTCAACACCTTCGGCCGCGTCTTCCGCTTCACGACCTGGGGTGAGTCGCATGGTCCCGCGATCGGTGCGGTGGTCGATGGCTGCCCGCCGGGACTGGCGATCTCCGAGGCCGATATCCAGCCCTATCTCGACAAGCGCCGCCCCGGCACCTCGCGCTTCACGACGCAGCGCCAGGAGCCCGACCAGGTCCGCATCCTGTCAGGCGTGTTCGAGGGAAAGACGACGGGGACGCCGATCAGCCTGATGATCGAGAATGTCGACCAGCGCTCGAAGGATTATTCGGAGGTCGCCCAGGCCTATCGTCCCGGCCATGCCGATTATGCCTATGACGCGAAATACGGCTTTCGCGATTATCGTGGCGGGGGCCGCTCCTCGGCACGCGAGACTGCGTCGCGCGTCGCGGCGGGCGCGGTCGCGCGACTGGTGATCCCCGAGGTGCGCATCCGCGCCTGGGTCGAGGCGATCGGCGGCGATTCGATCGACCCGGCCAATTTCGATCCCGGCCAGATCGACGCCAACCCCTTTTTCTGCCCCGATGCCGAAGCCGCCGCCCGCTGGGAGGCGCTGGTCGATGGCGCGCGCAAGGCGGGGTCATCGCTCGGCGCGGTGATCGCCTGCGAGGCGACGGGCGTCCCCGCCGGCTGGGGCGCGCCGCTCTACGCCAAGCTCGATGCCGAGCTTGCCGCCGCCTGCATGAGCATCAACGCAGTGAAGGGCGTCGAAATCGGCGACGGCTTCGATGCCGCGCGCCTGCGCGGCGAGGAGAATGCCGATGCCATGCGGCCCGGTGCTGACGGCCCTGAATTCCTCGCCAACCATGCCGGCGGGATCGCCGGCGGGATCGCGACCGGCCAGCCGGTGCGCATCCGCGTCGCCTTCAAGCCGACAAGCTCGATCCTGACGCCGGTCGAGACCATCACCCGAAGCGGCGAGGCGACCGAGATCATGACCAAAGGCCGCCACGATCCCTGTGTCGGCATTCGCGGTGCCCCGGTGGTCGAGGCAATGGTTGCCCTGGTGCTCGCCGACCAGAAGCTGCTCCACCGTGCGCAGTGCGGCTGAGCACGCCGATTCAATGCTGGCGGAGAGTGTGGGACGGCGCAGCGGGACGAAGCATGACCGTCCCGCTCTTTGACATGACTGTTTATCGTGAGTGACGGCGCGCCGCTGTTATCCCGCTGTTCGTCGCTGCTCCGCCGCTGTTATGGCCGGCAGCGCCGCTGTTCCCCGCTGTTATTCGATAACAGCGAGATTACCCGCAAACCTTTGATAACACGCGAGGAAACTGCCCGCAAAATCCAACATAACAGCGGCAGAAAATAATTATCGGAAGAACAGCGGGAACAGCGGGAAATGGCAGTCCCGGACGCCAGCCCCGAGGTCAATCCGCGAACGGATCCCGCACCAGGATCGTGTCTTCCCGCTCCGGGCTGGTCGACACCAGAGCCACCGGGCAGCGGATCAGCTCCTCGATGCGCCGGATATATTTGATCGCCTGGGCGGGCAGGTCGGCCCAGCTCCGCGCCCCGGCGGTCGATTCGTGCCAGCCGGCCATGGTTTCATAGATCGGCTCGACCGCTGCCTGGTCGGCGGCATGCGCGGGGAAATAATCGAGCGTCTCGCCGCGCAGCCTGTAGCCGGTGCAGATCTTCACTTCGTCGAACCCGTCGAGCACGTCGATCTTGGTCAGCGCAATGCCGGTGATGCCGCCGACCGCGGCCGATTGCCGGACCAGCACTGCGTCGAACCAGCCGCAACGGCGCTTGCGGCCGGTGACGGTGCCGAACTCATGCCCGCGCTCGCCGAGCCGCTCGCCGGTCGCGTTGTCCAGCTCGGTCGGGAAGGGGCCCGATCCGACCCGGGTCGTATAGGCCTTGGCGATCCCAAGCACGAAGCCGACCGCACTCGGCCCGAGCCCCGATCCGCCCGCTGCGGTGCCGGCGATCGTGTTCGACGAGGTGACGAACGGATAGGTGCCGTGATCGACGTCGAGCAGCACGCCCTGCGCGCCCTCGAACAGGATGCGGCGGCCGCGCGCCCGCGCCTCGTTGAGGTTGCGCCACACCGGCTTGGCGAAGGACAGCACGAAATCCGCGATCGCCCGCAATTCCTCGATCAGCGCGGCGCGGTCGATCGGCGGCTCGCCGAAGCCGGCGCGGAGCGCGTCGTGATGCGCGGTCAGCCGGTCGAGCTGCGATTCGAGCGAATCGAGATGGGCGAGGTCGCACACCCGGATCGCGCGACGGCCGACCTTGTCCTCATAGGCGGGGCCGATGCCGCGCCGCGTCGTGCCGATCTTGCCCGCGCCGCTGGCGTCCTCGCGCAGCGAATCGAGATCGCGGTGAAAGGGAAGGATCAGCGCGCAATTGTCGGCGATCATCAGCGTCTCGGGGCTGATCGCCACGCCCTGCGCGGTGAGCTTCTCGACTTCGGCCTTGAGCGCCCAGGGGTCGAGCACCACGCCGTTGCCGATCACCGAGGGCGTGCCGCGGACGATGCCAGAGGGCAGCAGTGACAGCTTGTAGGTCATGTTGCCGACCACGAGCGTGTGCCCGGCATTATGGCCGCCCTGGAAGCGCACGACCATGTCCGCGCGCTCGGCGAGCCAGTCGACGATCTTGCCCTTGCCCTCATCGCCCCATTGGGCGCCGATAACCGCTACATTGGCCAAGCTGAATTCCTTCGATCGGGCGCCGCGCTAGAGCGCGCGGGCCTCGCCTTCCACTAATAGATGCGTGCAGAGCTGCGCTTCGGGCGTGTCGCCCGCTTCGAGGGCAGCGACGGTGACCCAGCCCTTGGCGCGCATCGCGGCCGAAATCGCCGGGTCGGTACCGAGCGGCACGAACAGGCGCCGCCGGTCGATATCGCCGAGTCCTGCCGCAACGATCGCGTCGGCATAGAGCGAGAAGCCGACAGCAGCCTCTTCAGCGCCACCTTCATGGACGATGGTATAGCTGCCGCCGCGCCCGATCTCGCCGCGCACGCCCTCGGCGAAGATCGAGAAGCCGAGCCAGGTCTGATATTCGAAGCCGTGGCGCTCGGTCGGGTCGAGCGTCAGCGCGACGCGGCCCTTGAGGCCCGAGGCGATCGCCCACAGCCCGTCGAGCCGCGAGCGCAGCGCGCCGCCGACATCGAAGGCGCAGAGCCGGTCATGCGCCGGCTCGAACGGCCCGGCAGCCTCGATCAGCGGCAGATAGGCAGGTGCGATCTCGGCGACGCCGCCGGCGTCTTTCGCGTCCAACCGGTCGCTGAGTTCACCGATCAGGGACGCGTCGACCGGCAACGGTCCTGCCGCCAGCGTCGCGACCAGATCGGGCAGGGTAAAGTCGATCGAGATGCCGCGCACGCCGGCTGCCTCGAGTGCTGCGACCGCGACATCGACGATCTCGCGCGCGGCGACGACGGTATCGAGCCCGATCAGCTCACACCCCATCTGCCGCAGCTCGCGCTCTGGGCTGAGCTGCGAAGCGCGCAGCTTGAGCACCGGCCCGGCATAGGAAAGCCGCACCGGGCGCGGATGATGCCCCATCCGCGTCGCGGCGATCCGGCCGATCTGCGCCGTCATGTCGGGCCTGATCGCCAGCGTCGCCTGCGAGACGGGATCGACGAAGCGCACCACATCCTGCGCGCGGGCGGACTTGAGCCGGCTCGCCAGCCCGGCCTCGAACTCGGCCAGCGCCGGGTCGGCCCGCTCATAGCCATGCGCATAGGCAGCGCCGAGCACCGCCTGTTCGAGGCGCGCGGCGGCATCGGCGAACGGCGGCAACCGGTCGCGAAAGCCTTCGGGGAGGAGGGCATTGGTCATCAGGCGCTCTCCTTCATCACAACGCCGCCTATGACAAGCCATGCTTCCCCGGCGCGGGCCGGGGAAGCAGGCTAGCGGTCGTTTTTGTGCCGGATCAGAAGCTCAACCCCATCACCGTCTTCACGCCGGCAAGCGCGCGGACCTTGGCGATGAGATCCTGGGTCACCGGCTCGTCGACCGAGAGCAGCAGCACCGCCTCGCCGCCGGCCGAGCGCCGGCCGAGATGGAAGGTGCCGATATTCACGCCCTCCTCGCCGAGCAGCGAGCCGAGCCGGCCGATGAAACCGGGCGCATCCTCATTGACCACATAGAGCATGTGCCCGACCAGATCGGCCTCGACCTTGATCCCGAACAGCTCGACCAGCCGCGGCGCCGCGTCGCCGAACAGCGTGCCCGCGACCGAGCGGTCGCCGGCATCGGTCTTCACCGTCACCCGCAGCAGCGTGTGGTAGTCGCCTTCGCGGTCATGCCGCACTTCGCGGACATCGATGCCGCGCTCCTTGGCAAGGAACGGCGCATTGACCATGTTCACCGTGTCCGAATGGACCCGCATCAACCCGGCGAGCACGGCGCTGGTGATCGGCTTCTGGTTGAGCGACGCGGCCGCGCCCTCGACCTCGATCGCGATCCCCGACAGCGCGCCATGCGCAAGCTGGCCGATCAGCGAACCGAGCTTCTCGGCAAGCGCCATGTACGGCTTGAGCTTCGGCGCTTCCTCGGCCGACAGGCTCGGCACGTTGAGCGCGTTGGTGATCCCGCCCGACACCAGATAGTCGGCCATCTGCTCGGCGACCTGGATCGCGACATTGACCTGGGCTTCCGAGGTGGAGGCGCCGAGATGCGGGGTCGAGACGAAGTTGGGCGTGCCGAACAAGGGCGAATCGGTCGCCGGCTCAGTCACGAACACGTCGAGCGCGGCACCCGCGATATGCCCCGAATCGAGCCCGGCCTTGAGTGCTGCCTCGTCGATCAGTCCGCCGCGCGCGCAGTTGATGATCCGCACGCCCTTCTTGGTTTTGGCGAGGTTCTCGGCGGACAGGATGTTGCGCGTCTGGTCAGTCAGCGGCGTGTGCAGCGTGATGAAGTCGGCGCGGGCAAGCAGGTCGTCGAGCGAGACTTTCTCGACCCCCATCTCGATCGCGCGCTCGGGGGTGAGGAAGGGATCATAGGCGACCACCTTCATCTTCAGGCCGCGCGCACGGTCGGCGACGATCGAGCCGATATTGCCGGCGCCGATCAGTCCGAGAGTCTTGGAGGTCAGCTCGACGCCCATGAAACGGTTCTTCTCCCACTTGCCGGCCTGGGTGGAGGCATCGGCCTCGGGCAGCTGGCGGGCGAGGGCGAACATCAGGGCGATTGCGTGCTCTGCGGTGGTGATCGAGTTGCCGAACGGGGTGTTCATGACGACGACGCCCTGCGCCGACGCCGCCGGAATATCGACATTGTCGACACCGATGCCGGCGCGACCGATCACCTTCAGGTTCGGCGCGTGGGCCAGGATATCCTTGGTGACCTTGGTCGCGGAGCGGATCGCGAGGCCGTCATAATTGCCGATGATCGCCTTGAGCTCATCGGGCGTCTTGCCGGTGATCTCGTCGACCTCGACGCCGCGCTCGCGGAAGATCTGCGCGGCCTTGGGATCCATTTTGTCGGAGATGAGGACTTTTGGCATGATGGGTTCCTTCGTCACCCCGGCGCGTGCCGGGGTCGCTGGGTTATGGAGGATGCGCTCCGACGAGGAGCGGCCCCGGCCTCCGCCGGGGCGGCGTGAATCAGGCGGAAACGGTGACCGAGGCGTAGGCCCAGTCGAGCCATGGCCCGAGCGCCTCGATATCGGCGGCGTCGACGGTCGCGCCGCACCAGATCCTGAGGCCAGCCGGGGCATCGCGGTAGCCCGCAATGTCATAGGCTGCATGCTCGGCTTCGAGCAGCCCGGCGAGCTTCTTGATCAGCGCCTCGTCGGCGCCCTCGACCGTCAGGCACACGCTTGTCTTCGAGCGCGAGGCCGGGTCAGCCGCGAGATGGCCGAGCCACGAGCGCTCCGCGACGATCCTGTCGAGCGCGGCGGCGTTTGCGTCCGAGCGCGCGATCAGGCCTTCCAGCCCGCCCAGGCCCTTCGCCCATTCGAGCGCGAAGATCGCGTCCTCGACGGCAAGCATCGACGGGGTGTTGATCGTCTCGCCCTTGAACACGCCCTCGGCCAGCTTGCCCTTGGAGACCAGGCGGAAGACCTTGGGCAGCGGCCATTTCGGCGTATAGCTTTCGAGCCGCTCGACCGCACGGGGGCCGAGGATCAGTACGCCGTGGCCGCCTTCGCCGCCCAGCACCTTCTGCCAGGAGAAGGTGGCGACATCGATCTTGTCCCAGGGGATATCGTACGCGAACACCGCGCTGGTCGCGTCGGCGAAGCTCAGGCCCTCGCGATTATCGGGGATCCAGTCGCCATTCGGCACGCGCACGCCCGAGGTGGTGCCGTTCCAGGTGAACAGCACATCGTTCGACCAGTCGACCTGGCCGAGATCGGGGAGCGCGCCATAATCGGCACGGATCACGGTCGGATCGAGCCCGAGCTGTTTGACGGCATCGGTGACCCAACCTTCACCGAAGCTCTCCCAGGCAAGCGCCGTTACCGGCTTCGCGCCCAGCATCGTCCACATCGCCATCTCGAACGCACCGGTGTCGGAACCGGGGACGATGCCGATGCGGTGGGTGTCGGGCAGCTGGAGCATCTCGCGCATCAGGTCGATGGCGTATTGCAGGCGCGTCTTGCCGAGCTTCGAGCGGTGCGACCGGCCGAGGACTTCGGTCTTGAGCTTTTCGGGGGCCCAGCCCGGCGGCTTGGCGCAGGGACCGGAAGAGAAATAGGGGCGAGTCGGCTTCGTTGCCGGAGGCGCAGATAGTTCAGTCATGTAGTCTCTCCTTGCAGAGAGCACGCGCGGCGTTGGGACCGCGTGGCCCGTCGACGGCCCTAACGATATGGGCGGTTACGTCAATGCGTTTTCTGCTGCGATGCGGCGAAGCGAGCCGCTTATTTCGGCACGAACTTCGGTGCCGGCTTGCCGAGCAGGCCCCGGTCGGACATCCAGTCAGGGATTCGATCGGGCCAATGCTGCAGGCTGATCAGCGGCGTATCCTCGCCCATGTTGAAGGCGTGACCGCCGGCCGCATACATGTGCAATTCAACCGAGGCGCCGGCCGCGCGGTAGGATTGGAGCAGGTCGACAAGCGGCGCCGAGCAGCATTTATCGTCATTTGCGGCAGTGAGCAGCATCGGCGGCGAATCCTTCGTCACCGTCTCCTCCGCCTTCAGTGGTCCGGGGAATTCGAGGATCGCGAAATCGGGCCGGGCCGAGACGCGGTCGATCGCATCGCCTTTGCCGCGCTGGGCCACCGGCGCACTGAGAGCTGCCATCCGGGCGAGCTCGCCGCCGGCCGAGAAACCCATGATGCCGATGCGATTCGGATCGATTGCGAAGTCGCTGGCGCGGGAGCGGACGAGGCGCATCGCGCGTTCGGTATCGGCGCGCGCTTCCTCTTCGGAGTAAGGCGAACCCTCCTCGCGAAACAGCCTGTAGCGAACCACGAACGCCGCGACGCCCCGCGCGGCGAACCAGCGCGCCACGTCATTGCCTTCGGTGGTGATCACGATAATCCTGTGTCCACCGCCGGGGACGATCACCACCGCGGTGCCGTTCGCTTTGCCCTTTTCGGGCAGGAAGGCGGTGATGCTGGGGTTGTTGATATGCTTGGTCCAATATTCCGCGGACTCTTCGGGGATCGCGGCGCGGCTTTCATAGCCCGGTGCGCCGTTCGGCCAGAGCGGATAGCGGGTGCCTTCCTGCGCGCAGGCGGGCGCGGTCAACAGGCTGGACAAAGCGGCGGCGAGTGCCGCGAGCAGGGGGGCAAGGCGCATCGGGCGATCCTCTCTTCTTCTTTTCGCCCGAAGCTAAGCATGCGGCGCCTGTTTCTGGCCAGCGAAATGTTTGCGCTAACATCATTGCTCGCCGGGTGCGGCGGCCATGAAGTCCGTCCACCGCCGCGCCCGGCGGGATCGAGGCCGGTCACGCTCGATATCCCCACATCGCGCGAGACCCAGGCCTGCTTTGCCGATCTGTCGCGCCAGGAGGTGCGCTTCAGCCCAATGCCCGATCGCGATTATGGCGGGGGCTGCCAGATCATCGGCGCGGTTCAGCTGATCGACATCGGCGTGCCCGTGACCAACCTGAAGGGAATGCGTTGCGGCCTGGCGGACGCGTTCGTCGGCTGGGCACGCAACGCGGTCGCGCCGGCCGCGCACCAGATTTTGGGCAGTGATCTGGTGCGTATCGAAAGCTTCGGCTCCTATGCGTGCCGCAACGTGATCGGCTCGGCCATGGCGGGCAACAAGCTGTCGGGCCACGCGATCGCGAACGCAGTCGATATCTCGGCCTTTGTCCTCGACGATGGGCGACGAATCACGGTCCTCGACGGCTGGCGATCGGACGATCCGGCAGTGCGCGAATTCCTGCAGGTCATCCATGCCTCGGCCTGCAAGCGGTTCGGGACGGTGTTGAGCCCCGACTATAACGCAGCGCACGCCAACCACCTCCATCTCGAGGACGATCACGCACATTTCTGCCGTTGATCGCGCCCGCCTTCATCTTTGCGGGCTTTTCCGTTAGGGTCTGCTTCAATGAGTGATACACATGTTCCGTCGCGGGTTTTTCCGCGCGCCCGCCAGGATGCCGAAACCGCCAATGCCGGGATCAGCACCCCCCAGACCGAAAATCCGTCCTATCGCCTCGCCTTCCAGGACATGGATTTCCTGCTGCGCGAGGATCTGCGCCCGGTCCGTTTCCAGCTCGAGCTGCTCAAGCCCGAACTGATTCTCGCCGAGGCGAATATCGCCTCGACCTTCGTCATGTACGGGTCTGCGCGGATTCCCGAGCCGGCCAAGGCGAAGGCGCTGCTCGAGCTAGCTCAAGGCGACGAGGCGATTCGCATCGCCAAAAGCCTGGTCGCCAAGTCGAAATATTATGACGTCGCCTATGAGCTCGCCCAGCTGGCCAGCGCCTTCCCGCGCGACGAAGAGGGCAAGCGCCACTTCGTCGTCTGCTCGGGCGGCGGCCCGTCGATCATGGAGGCCGCGAATCGCGGCGCGGCCGAGGCAGGGCACGAATCGATCGGGCTCAACATCGTCCTGCCGCACGAGCAGGCGCCGAATCCCTATGTCACGCCTGCGCTCAGCATGCAGTTCCACTATTTCGCACTCAGGAAGATGCATTTCCTGCTTCACGCCCGCGCGCTCGCTGCCTTTCCGGGCGGCTTCGGCACTTTCGACGAGCTGTTCGAGCTGCTGACGTTGATCCAGACCGGCAAGATCAAGCCGATCCCGGTGCTGCTGTTCGGCCGCGAATTCTGGAACCGGGTGGTCAATTTCGAGGCGCTGGTCGAGGAAGGCGTGATCAGCGCCCGCGACCTCAACATCTTCACCTTCGTCGAAACGGCCGAAGAGGCATGGGCAGTGGTCAAGGCCTTCTACCGCGACGAGCCCAAGGCCGCCTCGGCGGCCTGATTCGTTCCCGGCTCGGGCCGGGAACGGAAAGCGTGCCTCTTACTTCTTCTTCTACTCTTCTTCTACTTCTTCTCTGCCTCGACGGCCGCCTTCGGATCGACCGAGGGTGCGCCGGGTGCCGGCGTGGCGGCGTTGGACAGGGCCTCGGCGCCGGGGGTTGCCTTGCCGGCGGGAGCCGAAGCCGGCGCAGCGGCGGCGGGCGCTGCCGGGAGCGGCAGGTTGGAGCCCATCGAATTGAGATAGACGATCACATTCGCGCGATCCTGCTCATTGGTCAGGCCGGCAAAGGTCATCTTGGTGCCGCTCGCAAAGGTACGCGGGCTGGTCAGCCAGGCATTCAGATTGTCGAAGTCCCACTTGCCGCCCTTCGCCTTGAGCGCGTCGGAAAAGGCGAAACCGCCCTTGCCGGTGGCGATTGCCTCGCCGACGGTCGCATAGAGATTCGGGCCGATGCCGTTGGCCCCGCCCTGCGTGATGGTGTGGCAGGCCGCGCACTTCTTGAAGACCTCGGCGCCCTTGGCGGGATCGGCTTTGCCCAGCAGTGCCGCGATCGGCACCTCGGCGGCCGCGCCGCCGCCACCCTCGGTGGCAGCGCCTTCGATCGGATAGCCTGCCTTTTCCGGTTTCTCGGAATGGAACAGCATGTCGCCAGCAATCGAAAGGCCCAGCGCAACCATGAGGGAGCCCAGTACCCAGCCCGCGATCGTGTTCGTCCGGTTGTCCATTTGCCAAAGCGCCCCTGTCGGAAAGTCGGCTCCCTTTAGATTCGGTAGAGCCTTACCGCAAGCTGCGCTTGTGCGTCGGGCGGCGCGTCGTTAAGCGCGCCCTTCCCATGGAAAATTTCGCCGCCCCCGCGCGCCCGATCGTGGCGCGGATGATCGAGCAAGCCGCCGCGCATCCCGATCGTGCCGTCGCCTTTCAGGGCGCCCCCGGCGCCAATTCCCATATCGCTGCGCTCCAGGCGTTCCCGGACGGACTCCCCTTGCCCTGTTTCGATTTCGCCGACGCGATAGATGCCGTGCGTGACGGTCGGGCGGATTGCGCGATCATCCCGATCGAGAATTCGCTCCATGGCCGCGTTGCCGACATGCATTTCCTGCTCCCCGAATCGGGGCTGGCGATCACCGGCGAACATTTTCTGCCGATCCATTATGCCTTGATGGGTACCGGTCCGATCGAGGGCGTGCGGGAGGCGATGAGCCACCCCCAGGCGCTTGGGCAATGCCGACTCTGGCTGCGTGAACGCGGCATCAGGCCGGTCAACTATCCCGACACGGCAGGCGCGGCGGCAATGGTTGCCGAGTTGGGTGATCCCGCGATCGCAGCGCTGGCGCCTCCGGGCGCTGCGGCGATCTATGGGCTCGATCTGCTCGGCAAGGGCATTGCTGACGCCGATCACAACACGACCCGCTTCCTCGTGCTGGCCCGCGCCGGACATGCCCCCATCGGCGATGGTGCGTTCATGACGACATTGATCTTCGAGGTGAAGAACGTCCCCGCGGCGCTTTACAAGGCGATGGGCGGCTTTGCGACCAACGGCGTCAACATGACCAAGCTGGAAAGCTATCAGCGCGGTGGCAGCTTCGCCGCGACTGAATTCTATGCCGATGTCGAAGGCAAGCCCGGTGATCCCGGGCTCGACCGCGCGCTGGAAGAGCTCGGCTTCCATTCGAAATGGGTGCGGGTGCTGGGCACCTATCGGCAGGCCCGGGCGCGGGGCTGATCGGCGCTCGCGCCGGCGAGGATTCGTCCGGGCCGAGGACCAGCTCGCTGCCAGATTGATTGCGCCCAATAATGGGCCGCAACGGCCAAAAAATTCAGTAGCTGTCGATAAAGCGTACGTTATGCTGCGCGGCGCGAGGCCGGGGGGCCGGACAATCACCATGGGGGGGAGACTGTCAGGAGCAGCACGTGAACGTCCAGACCCCTCGTGAGACTCTCGACCGCCGCCAGATTGTGTCAGCGCTGCGCGGGTTGCGTCGCGGTGACTTCTCCATTCGTCTGCCGGAGGATCTTTCCGGCCCGGATGCGGAACTTGCGACCTTGTTCAACGAGGTTGTCGGCCTGAACCAGCAGATGACGGAGGAGTTCGAGCGGCTCTCGCGCGTCGTTGGCAAGGAAGGCAAGATCACCCAGCGCGGCCGGGTCAAGGCAGCGACCGGCGGCTGGGAAAGTGCGATTCGCTCAGTCAACGAACTCATCGAGGACATGGTCCAGCCGACCGCCGAAGTCGCGCGCGTGATCGGCGCGGTCGCCAAGGGCGACCTCTCTCAATCAATGACGGTCGAGATCGACGGTCGCCCGCTGCGCGGCGAATTCCTGCGCATCGGCAAGGTGGTGAACACCATGGTCGAGCAGCTCGCCTCCTTCGCCTCCGAAGTGACGCGCGTGGCCCGCGAAGTCGGCACCGAGGGCAAGCTCGGCGGCCAGGCGACGGTGAAGGGCGTTGCCGGCACCTGGAAGGACCTGACCGACAACGTCAACGCGATGGCCACCAACCTGACCGGCCAGGTGCGCAACATCGCCGAGGTGACGACGGCGGTGGCATCGGGCGACCTTTCCAAGAAGATCACGGTCGAGGTGAAGGGCGAGATCCTCGAGCTCAAGAACACGATCAACACCATGGTCGACCAGCTCAACAGCTTCGCCTCGGAAGTGACGCGCGTGGCGCGCGAAGTGGGCACCGAGGGCAAGCTCGGCGGCCAGGCGCGGGTGGAAGGTGTCGCGGGTACCTGGAAGGACCTGACCGACAATGTGAACCTGATGGCCGACAATCTCACCGGCCAGGTCCGCAACATCGCGGAGGTGACCACCGCGGTGGCGTCGGGCGATCTGTCGAAGAAGATCACGGTGGACGTGAAGGGCGAGATCCTCGAGCTCAAGAACACGATCAACACCATGGTCGACCAGCTCAACGGCTTCGCCTCCGAAGTGACGCGCGTGGCACGCGAGGTGGGCACTGAAGGAAAGCTCGGCGGCCAGGCCCAGGTGCCGGGCGTCGGCGGCACGTGGAAGGACCTGACCGACAATGTGAACCTGATGGCCGACAATCTGACCGGCCAGGTCCGCAACATCGCCGAGGTGACCACCGCGGTGGCATCGGGCGATCTGTCGAAGAAGATCACGGTGGACGTGAAGGGCGAGATCCTCGAGCTCAAGAACACGATCAACACCATGGTCGATCAGCTCAACGGCTTTGCGTCCGAAGTGACGCGCGTTGCCCGCGAGGTGGGCACCGAGGGCAATCTCGGCGGTCAGGCCCAGGTGCCCGGCGTCGCCGGCACCTGGGCCGATCTGACCGACAATGTGAACCTGATGGCTGCGAACCTCACTGGCCAGGTCCGCAACATCGCCGAGGTGACCACGGCGGTTGCGCGCGGCGATTTGTCGAAGAAGATCACCGTCGATGTGAAAGGCGAGATCCTCGAGCTCAAGAACACGATCAACACCATGGTCGACCAGCTCAACGGCTTCGCGTCCGAAGTGACGCGCGTGGCGCGCGAGGTGGGTTCGGAAGGCAAGCTCGGCGGGCAGGCGCAGGTGGAAGGCGTTGCCGGCACCTGGAAGGACCTGACCGACAACGTCAACCTGATGGCCGGCAATCTCACCGGCCAGGTGCGCAACATCGCCGAGGTGACCACTGCCGTGCAGCGCGGCGACCTTTCCAAGAAGATCACCGTCGACGTGAAGGGCGAGATCCTCGAGCTCAAGGACACCATCAACGTGATGGTCGATCAGCTCAACAGCTTCGCCTCGGAAGTGACGCGCGTCGCGCGCGAGGTGGGCTCGGAGGGCAAGCTCGGCGGCCAGGCCAAGGTGGAGGGCGTCGGCGGCACCTGGAAGGATCTGACCGACAATGTGAACGAGCTCGCCGCGAACCTCACCGGCCAGGTCCGCAACATCGCCGAGGTGACGACCGCCGTGGCACTCGGCGACCTTTCCAAGAAGATCACGGTGGATGTGAAGGGCGAGATCCTCGAGCTCAAGAACACGATCAACACCATGGTCGACCAGCTCAACAGCTTTGCCTCCGAAGTGACCCGCGTGGCACGCGAAGTCGGCACTGAAGGAAAGCTCGGCGGCCAGGCGCAGGTGCGCGGCGTCGCCGGCACCTGGAAGGACCTGACCGACAATGTGAACCTGATGGCCGACAATCTCACCGGTCAGGTCCGCAACATCGCCGAGGTGACGACCGCCGTCGCGAAGGGCGATCTTTCCAAGAAGATCACGGTGGACGTGAAGGGCGAGATCCTCGAGCTCAAGAACACGATCAACGTGATGGTCGACCAGCTCAACGGCTTCGCCTCCGAAGTGACGCGCGTTGCCCGCGAGGTGGGCACTGAAGGAAAGCTCGGCGGCCAGGCGCAGGTGCCGGGCGTTGGCGGCACGTGGAAGGACCTGACCGACAACGTCAATTTGATGGCGACAAACCTGACCAACCAGGTGCGCGGCATCGCCGACGTGGTGACCGCGGTCGCGCAGGGCAACCTCAAGCGCAAGCTGGCGGTGGACGCCAAGGGCGAGATCGCGGCGCTCGCCGACACGATCAACGGCATGATCGAGACTCTGTCGACCTTTGGCGACCAGGTGACCAACATGGCGCGCGAGGTCGGCATCGAGGGGCGGCTGGGCGGCCAGGCGCGCGTGCCGGGCGCCGCCGGCCTGTGGCGCGACCTGACCGACAACGTCAACCAGCTCGCCGCGAACCTGACCAACCAGGTGCGCTCGATCGCCGATGTGGCGACGGCGGTGACCAAGGGCGACCTGACGCGGTCGATCGCGGTGGAGGCCTCGGGCGAAATGGCTTCGCTCAAGGACAATATCAACGAGATGATCCGCAACCTGAAGGAGCAGACGCTCAAGAATGCGGAGCAGGATTGGCTGAAGACCAACCTCGCCCGCTTCTCGCGCATGCTGCAGGGTGAGCGCGATCTGTCCACCGTTTCGAACCTGATCATGTCGGAGCTCGCGCCGCTGGTGAACGCGCAGTACGGCGTGTTCTACGTCACCAACCGCGACAATGACGAAACCGTGCTCGAGCTGGCCGCAAGCTATGGCGCCGAGAATCGCAGCGAGCTCAAGACCGAGTTCCGCCTGCGCGAGGGGCTGGTCGGCCAGGCCGCCGCCGACAAGCGCCCGATCCTGCTCGAGAACATGCCGGCCGAGTTCATCCGCATCGGCTCGGGCCTCGGCCATGCCGCGCCGACCAACGTCAATATTCTCCCCGCCCTGTTCGAGGATGAGGTGAAGGCAGTGATCGAGCTCGCCTCGTTCAGCGAGTTCAACGAGACTCACCAGACCTTTCTCGACCAGCTGATGGAATCGGTCGGTATCGTGCTCAACACGATCGCGGCGACGATGCGCACCGAGGGGCTGCTGAAACAGTCGCAGCTGCTCACCCAGGAGCTTCAGGCACGCCAGACCGAGCTGACCACCAAGCAGGAAGAGCTGCACGCCACCAACGAGGAGCTTCAGGAGAAGGCGCAGCTCCTCGAGAATGAGAAGAAACAGGTCGAGGCCAAGAATCTCGAAATCGAAATGGCGCGGCGCGCGGTGGAGGAGAAGGCCGAGCAGCTTGCCCTCACCTCCAAATACAAATCCGAATTCCTCGCCAATATGAGCCACGAGCTGCGCACCCCGCTCAATTCGCTGTTGATCCTGTCGAAGCTGCTGGCGGACAACCCGCAGGGCAATCTGAACGAGAAGCAGACCGAGTTCGCCCGCACGATCAACTCGGCCGGCTCCGATCTGCTCAACCTGATCAACGACATTCTCGATCTGTCGAAGATCGAATCGGGCACTGTTTCGATCGAGATCGGCGACATGCGCCTGAACGCGCTGAAGCAGCATATGGAGCGTACCTTCCGCCAGCTCGCCGCCGACAAGAATCTCGATTTCAAGGTCGAGTTCAGCGACGAACTGCCCGTCGCGATCAGGACCGACGAGAAGCGCCTGCAGCAGGTCGTGCTCAACCTGCTGTCCAACGCGTTCAAATTCACCTCGCATGGCAGCGTCACGCTGTCGGTGCGCGGCGCCCGCGCCGGCTGGAGCACCAATCACCCGGTGCTGCGCAACGCCGAGCAGGCAATCGAGATCGCGGTCACCGATACCGGTATCGGCATCCCGCAGGACAAGCAGAAGCTGATCTTCGAGGCATTCCAGCAGGCCGATGGCACCACCAGCCGCAAATATGGCGGCACCGGCCTTGGCCTGTCGATCAGCCGCGAAATCGCGCGCCTGCTCGGCGGCGAGCTGAAGGTGCGGTCAATGCCGGGCGAGGGATCGACCTTCACCTTGTTCGTGCCGATGCAGGCGGAGGCCACCGACGCGAATTTCGCCGCGACCAGCACTGCCCGCTACGACAATAGCGGCGCGACCTTGCCCAATGCGCTCCCGCCCCAGCTTGATGTGACCGACGATCGCGATTCGCTCGGCGACTCGCCCTTCGTGCTGATCGTGGAGGACGATCCCACCTTCGCCTCCATCCTGCTCGATATCGCGCGCGACGCGGGGCTGAAGGGGGTTGTGTCGACCGCCGGCGCGGGAACGCTGGCGCTCGCCCGCAAGCTCCAGCCGAATGCGATCACCCTCGATCTCGGGCTTTCCGATATCGACGGCTTCGTGCTGCTCGATCTGCTGCGCCACGATCCGCTGACCATGCATCTGCCGATTCATGTCATTTCCGGTGCCGACAAGCTCGATATGGCGCTCGACATGGGTGCGTTCGGCGTGACCGAGAAACCGGCGGCGCCCGAACAGCTCGCCTCGGTGTTCCGCGGCCTGGGCAGCGTCATCCCCGCTGAACCCAGAGTGCCGACGATGACGACCGTCGACGGCGCCGAAGCGGCCTCGGGCCTGCCCGCCGTGCCTGAGCTTGCCGGCTCGAAGATGCTGATCGTCGATGACGATATCCGCAACATCTACTCGCTCACCAGCGTGCTGGAGAGCTATGATGTCGAGGTCGTCCATGCCGAGGGCGGCAGGGACGGCATCCTGATCCTCGAACAGACGCCGGGCATCGACCTCGCGCTGATCGATATCATGATGCCCGAGATGGACGGCTATGAAACGATGCAGCGCATTCGCGCGTTACCCGAACTTGCCGACATTCCGCTGATCGCGGTCACTGCCAAGGCGATGAAGGGTGACCGTCAGAAATGCCTCGATGCCGGTGCCTCGGACTATATCGCCAAGCCAGTCGATATCGAGTTGCTTCTCGCTCTGCTGCGTGTCTGGGTGGCGCGGTCGCGCGATCGCGCGCCGGTTCGCCTCGGCACGGCAGCGGAATGATCCGATGCAGCGGAAGCACCCAGTACCGGTGTCGCCGATGAAGTCCCCCGTTTCACCGCCCGGCCTGAAGCTCGTGCCGGCCGCCGGCCGCGCGCGCATCCTGGTCGTCGACGATGACGAGCATAACCTGCTCGCCATCCGGACAGTGCTCGAGGACGTCGGCGACGTCGTCGTCGCCAAATCGGGCGAGGAGGCGCTGCGCGAATTGCTGCGCGGCGATTTCGCGGTCATCCTGCTCGATGTCTACATGCCCGGCATGGACGGCTATGAAACCGCCGGGCTGATCCGCGGGCGCGAGCAGACCAAGCGGATTCCGATCATCTTTCTCTCGGCCGTCAACAAGGAGACGGAGCATCTGATCCGCGGCTATTCGATGGGCGCGGTCGATTATGTCTTCAAGCCCGTGGAGCCGATCGTCCTGCGTTCAAAGGTCGCTGTGTTCGTTGACCTGTTCCAGATGACGCGCGAGATCCAGCGCAAGGCCCGGGCCGAGCAGGAGCTGCTGGATGCCAACCTGCGCGCCAAAGCCGAGCGGCTGAAGGCCGAGCGCGCGCTGCGCCTTGCCGACCAGCGCCAGGCAGCGATCATCGGCTCGCTCCCGATCATCCTGTATCTCGAAGCCATCGATGCCGCGCCGCGGGTCCCGAAATTCGTCAGCGGCAATTTCACCGCGCTCACCGGTTTCGCCTTCGAGGCGGTGCAGGCAAACCCGACCTTGTGGCTCGAAAGGCTCCATCCCGAAGACCGCGACCCGGTCCAGGAGGCGCTCGCCAGGCGCGCCAGCAGCGGCGCGCTCGCCATCGAATATCGCTGGCAATGCGCTGACGGGCGTTACCGCCACTTTCTCGATCAGGCAGTCCTGCTCCGCGATGCTGAGGGCGGGCCGCTCGAATATGCCGGCACCCTGCTCGACGTGACTGATCGCAAGGATCTCGAATCCCAGTTGCTCCATGTCCGCAAGATGGATGCGATCGGCAAGCTCACTGGCGGCATTGCCCATGATTTCAACAATCTGCTTGCAGCGGTGATCGGCGGCCTCGGCATGATCGAGCGCCGCATTCCGCTGGCCGAGGAGCATCGCAAGATCCTCGCCATGACTCAGCATGCGGCCAGCCAGGGCACCGAGCTGGTTTCGCGCCTGCTCGCTTTCGCCCGCAAGCAGAAGCTCGAGCCGGCCGCGATCGATCTCGGCGCGCTCGAGACCACCGTGAACGGCCTGTTGTCGCACACGCTGGGCGGCATGGTCGAGATGCGCTGGGACGTGGCGCCCGATGCCGGCCACCCCTATGCCGATGAAGCGCAACTCGAGCTCGCGCTGATGAACCTCGCGATCAACGCCCGCGACGCGATGCCCGATGGGGGCACGATCGCCATCTCGGTGCGCAATGCCGAGGTGCGACAGCAGGACGATCTCGGCCTGGCGCCTGGCACCTATGTCGTTCTGGCCGTGGTGGACAGCGGGTGCGGCATCGCGCCGGACATCATCGAGCGGGTGATGGAGCCGTTCTTCACGACCAAGGATATCGGCAAGGGGACGGGTCTCGGGCTGAGCATGGTCTATGGTTTCGCGAACCAGTCCGGCGGCGCGATGCGGATCGAGAGCAACGAGGGCGCCGGCACGCGGGTCGAATTATGGCTGCCGCGATCACCCGATGCGACCTGCCGGCCCCGCGCGATGGCGTTCGCTGAATCGACGACGCCCGAGGCCAGTTTCAACATCCTGCTGGTCGATGATCATGATGGGGTTCGGGACACCACGATGGCGCTGCTCGAGGATCTCGGCCACCATCCGGTCGCGGCGGCCGACGGCGCGACGATCCTGCAGATCCTGGAGGCGGATCCCGACCGCGCCGATCTCATCATCAGCGACTATGCCATGCCGCATGTCTCCGGCGTCGAGGTGATCCGCCGCGCGCGGCAGATCCGGCCCGGCCTGCCCTCGATCATCATCACCGGCTATGCCGACAGCAGCGCGATCGACCTGACTGAAGAAGATGTGATCGCGGTGAGCAAGCCCTTCACCCCGGCGCAGTTGAGGGACGCGATCCACAAGGCGATGGAGCCGCGCTTCGTTCATTGAGCGGCGCGAAGGTCAGCCGTTCGCCCATTCGGTCAGCAGGGTAAAGGCGATCGCATAGGGCGGGGGCGGCAGGAACGGCCCCGGCTCGCCTGCCAGTACCGCGCGCACCACCTCCCGCGAAACCCAGATCGCATCCTCGAGCTCATGGGTATCGAGCGTGATCCTCTCGTCCTCCGCCATGCCCACACAGGCGATCATCAGCGACGAGGGGAAGGGCCAGGGCTGGCTGGCGATGTAGCGGACATCGGAAACGCGCACCCCCGCTTCCTCCATGATCTCGCGCGCGACCGCTTCCTCGATCGATTCGCCCGGCTCGAGAAAGCCGGCGAGCGCCGAATAGCGCCCTTGCGGCCAGCCATGCTGGCGGCCGAGCAAGGCGCGGCCGTCATGCTCGGCGATCATGATCACGACCGGGTCGACGCGCGGGAAATGCTCCGCGTGGCAATTGGGGCATGATCGCGCCCAGCCGGCGCGGAAGATGTTGGTCGCCGTGCCGCAATTGGCGCAGAAACGGTGCCGTGTGTGCCAGTCGAGGAGGCTGCGCGCGGCGGCATAGGTCGCTGCCTCGCCGGGCGCGAACTGCTCGAGCATCGCGAACATTCGCATCGGCCGCCCCGCGGGCGGCAGCATGCCGGGCGTCAGCGCCGCGAAGCAGGGCCTGTCGCCGTCCAGGCCGAGCAGGAGCAGCTCGGATCCTTCGGGCGCGTCGGCGATCGTCGTCCAGGCGAGCCTCCCCTCGCTGTCGAGCTCCGGCTCGAAATTCTCGAGCTTGAGCAGGCGCGCACGCCAGTCGCCCAGCGCCGCGGCGAAGGCCTCGCTATCGTGACGGAGCCGGTCGGCACGATCGAGCGTGCCTCCGGTGAAACCCGGGCTGATCATCGGCTCACGGTCGCCGGGCCGGTGCTGAGATCGGTCGCGAGGGCAGCGAGGATCTGGGGGCGCAACGGCCATTTCTCGCCGGGGAAATAATTGACCATGATCGTGCCGCGCCGATGCGTTGCCGGGTTGACCCAGGCAGCCGTGCCGGCTGCGCCGCCCCAGCCATAAGTGCCTTTTGCGGCGCCGCCCGGCAGGTCGGCCAGCGTAACCGAGCCGCCCGCCCCGAAGCCGAGCGCGCCGAGATTGCCCATCTTGTTGAGCAGGCTCGTATCGGTGCCCGCCGGCAGCAGGTTCGACATCATCAGCGCGGCGGTTTCCGGCTTCAGGATCCGTACGCCGTCGAGCGTGCCGTGGTTCTGGAGCGCGTGCAGGAAACGGTCATAGTCCCGCGCCGACATCACCAGCCCGGCGCCGCCATAGGGAAAGCTCGGCGGCGACAGCCAGACCGAGGTCGCTGCGGGGTCGATCGGAATCCGCCCGTCGCCGACGAACAGATAGTTGGTGGCGAAGCGCCCGGTCTCCCTCTCGGGCACCGTCCAGTAGCTCGACGTCATCCCGAGCGGATCGAAGATGCGCTTCTGGACGAACGCGTCGAACCGCATGCCGGAGGCGACCTCGATCACCCGGCCCATCACGTCCAGGCCGATCGAGTAGCTCCACTTCGTCCCCGGATCGGCGATCAGCGGCAGCTCGGCGACCTTGTTCGCGAACGCCTCGAGGCTTGCCGGACGCACCAGCCGGGCCTTGGCCTCCATCTGCACATTGACCTCGGCGGGATTGATGCCGAGCTTGTTATATTGCTCGAGCAACGGCCCGGTGGTGATGATGTTGTAGCCGAGCCCGGCGGTGTGCGTCAGCAGGTTGCGGATCGTGATCGGCCGGGCCGCCGGGCGGGTATCGAGCGTCTTCGGGTTGAGCTGGACCCGCATCGTCCTGAACGCCGGGATGAAATCGCTGACCGGCTCGTCGAGCTTGATCTTGCCGTCTTCGATCAGGATCATCGCCGCCGTCGCGGTGATCGGCTTGGTCATCGAATAGACCCGCCACAGGCTGTCGGGCCCCGCGGCAGCGGCGGTCGGTCCGTCGGCGATCTTGCCCGCGCTCACGAATATGGTCGGATCGTCGCCATGGCCGAAGGCGCCGACGATTCCGGGCATCTTGTCGCTGCCGACATAGGAATCGAACAGCGCCTGCGTTGCTTGAAGCTGCCTTTGGCTGGCGGTCACCGGAGCCTGTGGCTCGGGCGTCGATTGCCCGGCCAATGCTGCGCCTGCGACGAGCGCTGCCAGCGCCCCCGCCGTCATGAACCGCCTGATGATCATCCCGCTCTCCTGATCGCGCGTGCCGCCTTGGCGAAGACGGTGGGCAGCCCCGCCGATTCGATATCGGCTATCGGCCACCACTCGTCGCCAATCCCGTTGCCCGAATGCCTGTCCGCCGACGCGACCGCAAGCGCGAGTTCGAGCCGGAAATGGGTGAAGACATGGTCGACGGTGCCGCCGACCATGCGCCAGGCGCCGGCAAGGGGCGGGTCCGCGAGGCCGGGCGGCGAATCGGCCCAGGGTCCGGTCGGCAAGGCGCGCATGCCGCCGAGCAACCCCTTGGGTGGGCGCCGGACAAGAAGCACCTGTCCGTCGCGCTCTACCCAGAAGATCGTTCCGTAACGCTGCGGCTTGCCGGCTTTCGGGCGCTTGACCGGCAAGCGCTCCGGATCGCCCTCGCCATAGGCACGGCAGTGAGCGGATAGCGGGCATGACAGGCAATGCGGGCTGCGCGGCGTGCAGATCGACGAGCCGAGGTCCATCATCGCCTGCGCAAAATCGCCGGCGCGGGCATCGGGGGTGATCGAATCGGTCGCCGCGCGGATGTCGGGCATCGCTGCCGGCAAGGGCTCGGCAATGGCGAAAAGCCGCGCGACGACTCTGGCGACATTGGCGTCGACGACCACGGCGCGCGCGCCGAACGCAATCGCGGCGATCGCGGCGGCCGTATAGGCGCCGACGCCGGGCAGCCCGCGCAGGCCTTCCTCAGTCGCGGGAAAGGCGCCACCATGCTCGCTGATGACGGCGCGCGCGCAGGCGATCAGGTTGCGCGCGCGCGCATAATAGCCGAGCCCGGCCCAGGCGGTCATCAGCGTCGCGTCATCGGCTTTCGCGAGCGATTCGATATCGGGCCAGCGCGCGACGAATTCCTCGAATCGCGGACGGACGGTGGCGACCGTGGTTTGCTGCAGCATGATTTCGGAGAGCCACACGCGATAGGGGTCGGGTGCGTTCGTTCCCGGCGGGCTCCGCCACGGCAGGTCACGGGCGTGCGCGTCATACCAGGCGAGAAGGTTCCCCGCGACCTGGCGAGCGGCGATGTCCGATGGGAGCTTGGCGGGCACGCGGTCGCTATGGCATGGATGGCGGAATGAGCAAGCGCGGCGCCCCCGCTCCCCCTTCGGAAGGCAAGGCAGAGAAGCCGCGCGGCGGACGCGCGCGCGCGGTCTCCGAGCTGCTGCCTGATGTCGGGCGCGCCGCTTTCCGCAAATTCGGCTTCGTGCAGAGCGCGATCGTCAGCCGCTGGCCGGAAATCGTCGGCGCGCGCTATGCCGGCGTCTCGGCGCCCGAATCGATCAAATTCCCGCAAGGCCAGCGCATCGACGGCACGCTCAACCTGGTGGTGCGCGGCGCGCACGCGACGATGATGCAGCATATTGCGCCGGAGATCGTCGAACGGGTGAACCGCTTCTTCGGCTATGGCGCCATTGCCCGGGTCATGATCCGCCAGGGCGACGTGCCGGCGCCGCGGGTGAAAGCTGCGCCGCCGTCGCTCCGCCCGGTTCCGGTCGAGCTCGGCGCCAGCTTGCGGACGATCGCTGACCCGGAGCTGAAGGCAGTGCTCGAGGCGCTGGCCGCAAGTGTCGCGGCGACGCGCGGCGCGCCGACGATTGGCCAGGTGGAGGAATGATGCGAAAATTGCTGATGGCGACAGCGCTTGCAGGCGCGATTGCAATGCCGGCCGGTTCGGCACCCACGAGACACGCGCCCGCCAGGGCGCATCCCGCAATGGCGGCTCACCCCAACTGGGTCGCCACGCTCCTGCGCACGCCGGAAGGCGGCGTCCGCATGGGGAATCCCAGGGCGGCGATTTCCCTGATCGAATATGGTTCGCGCACCTGCCCCCATTGCGCGCTGTTCGATGCGGAAGGCCTCCCCGTCATCAAGAGCAAATATATCGCGACCGGCCAGCTCAGCTATGAATTCCGCGATTTTCCGGTGCACGGTGTGCTCGATATGGGTCCCATCCTGCTCGGCCAGTGCGTCACGACCGCTCAGTTCTTCCCGATGCTCAACCAGATGATGGCCGCGCAAAGTCAATTGATGAAGAAGGACGACATCCCCGCGGCCGAGCAGGAAAAGCTCCGCGCCATGAAGCCGGCGTCGCTCATCACCTGGCTCGCCAATTATTATGGCTATACCGATTTCGCGGCCAGGCACGGCCTCACCCCGGCAAAGGCGCGCGCATGCCTCGGCGACGTCAAGGCGATTGAAGCGATTGCCAAGAGCGCCGATGCGGCGAATGCGCGCTACGCCATTCCGGGCACGCCGACCTTCATCGTCAATGGCAAGGTGGCAAAGGATGTGTTCGACTGGAAAGCGCTCGAGCCTGTCCTCACCGCGGCCGGCGCCAAATGATTCCCGAATCCCTGCCTGGAGTAGCCTGACATGAATTTCCGCATTGCCTGCGTCGTCCTGCCCACCCTGTTGCTCGCCGCGTGCGGCAAGGGGGACTCAACCGGCAATACCAGTGCGCCGGCTGCCGCGCCGGTCGCAGGCGCCAAGGCGCCGGCCGGGCAGAACTGGGTCGATGTCGTCAGCAGGACGCCCGAAGGCGGCTACCGCATGGGCAATCCCGATGCGCCGGTGAAGCTGATCGAATATGGCTCGCGCAGCTGCCCGCATTGCGCCGCGTTCGATGCGGAGGGCGTGCCGACGCTCAAGACCGGGCCGATTGCCGCCGGCAAGATGAGCTATGAATTCCGCGATTTCCCGGTTCACGGGGCAGTCGATATGGGCCCGATCCTGCTTGGCCAGTGCGTCGAGCCGGCGCAGTTCTTTCCGATGCTCGAACAGATGATGGCGGCGCAGGCCACGCTGATCGGACGGCAGGCAAAGATCCCGGATGCTGACAATGCGCGGCTCCAGACCGCTTCGCCGGGCCAGGTCGCGGTCTATCTCGCCAATTTCTACGGCTATACCGATTTCGTGAAGCAGCGCGGCGTGCCTGAAGCGAAGGTGCAGGCCTGTCTGAGCGACGCCAAGGCGCTCGATGCGATCGCCAAGCAGACCGAGGCGGCGAACCAGAAATATAATGTCTCGGGCACGCCGACCTTCATCCTCAACGGCAAGGTCGTGACTGATGTCGCCGACTGGGCAGCGCTGCAGCCGGTGCTCAAGGCTGCCGGCGCCCTGTAACCGGAGCGGAAAGGGGGCCGACCGGTGCAGATCAAACGGCTCAGGCTTTCGGGCTTCAAGAGCTTCGTCGATGCGGCGGACATGCGGATCGAGCCCGGGCTGACCGGGATCGTCGGCCCCAATGGTTGCGGCAAGTCGAACCTGCTCGAGGCGCTGCGCTGGACGATGGGCGAGAGTTCGGCCAAGTCTCTGCGCGGCGCCGGCATGGACGATGTGATCTTCGCCGGCACCTCGACCCGCCCGGCACGCGACTTCGCTGAGGTCTCGATCCTCGCCGAGATCACCGGCGAGGAGACCGAGGTGGTCCGCCGCATCGAACGCGGTGCCGGCTCCGCCTATCGGATCGACGGGCGCGACGTGCGCGCCAAGGATGTCGCGTTGCTGTTCGCGGATGCCGCGACCGGCGCGCATTCGCCGGCACTGGTCAGCCAGGGCAGGATCGGCGCGGTGATCGCCGCCAAGCCGGCCGAACGCCGCGCGATGCTCGAGGAAGCGGCGGGAATCGCCGGGCTGCATGTTCGCCGCAAGGACGCCGAACAGAAACTACGCGCGACCGAGGCCAATCTCACCCGGCTCGACGAGGTGATCGCCGACCAGGACACGCGTGCCGCCGCACTGAAGCGCCAGGCCCGCCAGGCCGAGCGCTATCGCACCCTTTCGGACCAGATCAGGGTGGCGGAAGCGCGGATGATCTTCGCCCGCTGGCGCGACGCCGCGGCGGCGGCCGATGCGGCCAAGGTGGAAGCGGCTGAGGCCGAGAACCGGGTTGTGGAGGCGGCCGAGGCGCAGCGCGCGGCGGCGGCCTATCAGGCCGAGGCGACCGAGACGCTCGCCGGCGTGCGTGCCGAGGCGCAGGCGGCGCGCGACCGGGCAAGCGAGGCGGGGCACCGGCTCGCCGCGCTTCGCACTGAACATGCTGCGACCGAGCGCCGCCTCGCCGAGCTCGCCGACAGCCGCGCGCGGCTTGCCGAGGACCGGATTCGCGAGGGGTCGCTCGCCAGCGATGCGGCCGAGGCGATCGCGCGGCTTGCCGACGAGGTCGCCGCGCTCGAGACGCAGATCGCCGCAGCAGGCCAACGATCGCCCCAGCTCGAAACAGCGCTTGCCGAGGCGGAACGCGCCGCGCGTGATGCCGAGGTGGCGCTTGCCCAGGCGCTGGCGGCGCAAGCGAGCGAGGCGGCCGATGCGCGGGTTGCCGACGCCGCCCTGGCGGCCGCACGAACGCGGGCTGAACGGAGCGAGCGGGATCTCGCCCGAATCGCTGCGGAGGCGAAGGCGCTCGGCGATCCGGCGCCGCTGCTTGCCGAGCGGACCCGTGCCGCCGAGGCGCGCGCGCAGGCGCTGCGCCATGCCGAATCGGCCCGGACAGCGCTCGCCCGTGCCGATGCGAGCGAGCGCGAGGCGATCGGATCGCGCGATCGCGCCCAGTCGGCCCGGGCAAGCGCTCATGCCGAACTGAGCGCGCTCGACAGCGAAGCCGCGGCGTTGACCAAGGCCACCCGCCGCGAGGGCAAGGACCGGCTGCTCGATCAGCTCAGCGCCGATCCCGGCTATGAGCGCGCGCTGGCCGCGGCACTGGGCGACGATCTCGAGGCCGGACTTGATTCGACAGCGGAACGCTTCTGGGCCGGCGCCGCACCCGCGCCCGGCGATCCCGCAGGACCCGCCGGCACCGTGGCGCTGGCAACGCATGTCGGCGCCCCGGCGGCGCTCGCGCGGCGGCTGGCCCAGGTCTTCGTCGCTGATACCGATGGCGGGCAGGCGCTTGCGGTCGGGCAACGGCTGGTGACGATGGCGGGGCTGCTCCGGCGCTGGGACGGCTATGTCGCCAGGTCGGGCGGTGCCGAGGCGGCAGCCCGGCTCGAACGGATGAACCGCCTGCGCGCGATCGAAAAGGCGCGTCCGGCGGCGGTGCGCGCGGTCGAGGCAGCCGATGGCGAGCTTGCCCGAATCGACGCGACGATCGCCGAGGCGCGCCGCGCCGCGACTGATTCCCGCCGTGTGCTGGAAGGGGCCGAAACCAATGCCCGCGATGCGGGCCGCGCCGAGGATCGCGCCGCGGTCGCGA
Organism: Sphingomonas oligophenolica; assembly: GCF_039522915.1. Classification (NCBI taxonomy): domain Bacteria; kingdom Pseudomonadati; phylum Pseudomonadota; class Alphaproteobacteria; order Sphingomonadales; family Sphingomonadaceae; genus Sphingomonas; species Sphingomonas oligophenolica. Next base: position 31,397 of record NZ_BAAAEH010000003.1, on the reverse strand, counting down.
TCGAACGGATCGAATCGCAGCGCGCCGATCTCGAAACGCGCCGCGGCCGTATCACTGCCGAGCATGAGGAGGCGCAGGGCGACGTGGCGCGTGCCGCTGAGGCAAGGGCAGCGCTTCCCGACGGCAGCGCGACGCGCGAGCGGGTCGCGGTGCTGTCAGCCGAGGCGGAGGCGAAGCGCGCGACCGTCGCGACCGCCCGTGCCGACCGCGCTACGCTCGAGCGTTCGATCGGCCAGGATCGCGAGCGCCTCGCGGCTGGGGTCGCGGAGAGCAAGGGCTGGAAGAACCGGGCGGGGGAGGCAGCGCGACGGATCGCCGAGATGGACCGGCGCGATGCCGATCTGGCGCGCGAGGCAGCGGGGCTTGCTGAAAAGCCGGCGCTGCTCGCCACCGAAATCGCCGCGCTCGAAACGGCGCACGGGACTGCCCGCGCCGAAGCCGAGACCATGATCGCCGCCGAACGCGAGGCTGAGGCAGCGCTGCGCGCCACTGAAGCGACCGCCCGGTCAGCGAGCGAGACGCTCGCCGAAGCCCGCGAATCCCGCGCGGGTGCCGCGGCGCGCGCGGAAAATCAGGAGACGCGGCGAATCGAAATGAACCGCCTGTCGGGCGAGCGCTTCCAATGCCCCTCGGTCCTGCTGCCCGAGCGCGTCGGGTTCGCCGCGGAGATCGTCGGCGCGCCGCAGGACGAATCGACTGCGCACGACAAATTGCTGCTCGACCGCGAGCGGATCGGCCCGGTCAATCTCGTCGCCGAGACCGAGCTTGCCGAGCTCGAAGCGGCGAGCATCGGCAACCTTGCCGAGCGCGAGGAGCTCGGCCTTGCGGTCAACCGGCTGCGCGGCTCAATCGGCACGCTCAATCGCGAGGGCAGGCAGCGCCTGCTCGCTGCGTTCGAGGCAGTCGATGGCCATTTCCGCCGCCTGTTCACCACCCTGTTCAATGGCGGCCAGGCCCATCTCGAGCTGATCGATTCGGACGATCCGCTCGAAGCGGGGCTCGAGATCATGGCCCAGCCCCCGGGTAAGAAGCTGCAATCGCTCACCCTGCTGTCGGGCGGCGAGCAGGCGCTGACCGCGGTTGCATTGATCTTCGGCCTGTTCCTCACCAACCCGGCGCCGATCTGCGTGCTCGACGAAGTCGATGCGCCGCTCGACGACGCCAATATCGAGCGCTTCTGCGATCTGCTCGACGCGATGACCCGGGAAACAGCGACCCGCTATCTGATCGTCACCCATAATGCAGTGACGATGAGCCGCATGCACCGCCTGTTCGGCGTGACGATGATCGAACAGGGCGTGAGCCGGCTGGTCTCGGTCGATCTCGGCGGTGCCGAAACCCTGCTGGCGGCCGAGTGAGGCGCGCGGGGGGCCTGGCAGGGTTTTTCTTCGCGCTCCTTCTCTCCGGTTGCTGGTGGGAAGGCCCGGCCTTCTACCAGCCCGATCCCGCCGCGCCGGGGCCCTTGTCGCCCGGCCTCTACAAGGCCGAAACCCATGGCGACGACAGCGCCCCTGATCGCCTCCGCGTCGGCCGCGCCGCAGACGGCGCGCTGCTGGTCGCGCCGCCCGACGACTATCGGGACGGCAAGCCGACTCATGTCGTGCTGGCGCCGCTGGCGATACCGGGCCGGCACCTCTGGATCGTCGAATCGCAGATCGGCGAAACCGCGGACGATGTCGTTTACGGCCTGCTCGACGACAGCAACGGCGCGCTGGTCCTCGATCCGGCGATCACCTGCCAGGGCAATGAGCCGCTGGTCCGCGCGGCGGGCGGGACGATCGAGGGCGAAGGCGGCAGCCCGAGCTGTGTCTTCCACGATCGCGCTGCGCTCGAGCGAGCGCTCATCGCCTGGGCCGGCGCCCATCCCGGCTTCGAGAGGGCCACGCGCCTGGCGCGCATCGGCGATTGAGGCGATCGGGCCAATTCAACCTTGGCAAAGATTATGGGACTGTCCGAACGGGTGGAGGCTGCCTCCGCCCTGCTCTTTGACATGACCGACTATCTTTGACGGCGTAGCGATCCGCCTCGCTGTTCCGCCGCTGTTCCCGCTGTTCCGCTTGCTGTTCTCCCCGCTGTTCCGTCGCTGTTCTCCCGCTGTTATTCGATAACAGCGGGATCTCCTGCAAGCGATTGATAACAGGCAAATAAATCGCGGATAAATTCCAACATAACAGCGGCAAAAAATAAAATCGTCAATAACAGCGGGGAACAGCGGGACATCACCGCCTGACCGGGGCACACAGGAGTCCCCCGCTTGACTTCGCCAACCCCCGCGCCTAGTGCCCCACCGCCCCAATCCGGGGTGCAGGAAGGCTGACCATGTTCGCCACGGCATATCAATTGGGTCTTGAACCCGCCGCCGTCCGAACCTCGCCGAAGCGCTAGTCGCGCCCCGGCCGGGTCGAGGACCCGGCATGTTCAATCCCTAGAATTCAAAGCGCGAGAAGCCGACGCCATGGTTGCGTCCGTCTCCGCGCCTCAGGTGGATGAGAAAATGGGCACGACGGTAACGTCGCGGCGGCTGGCAATCATGCTCCGCGCGACACTCACGAAGGAAGGCCGCGCCGGCCGGGCGCTGCTTGAATGGGCTGAAGAACATCGCTCGGTCTTCTGGCCGGCGCTGAAGCGCTGCGCGAAGGACAAGGAAGAACGCAAGATCAGCTGGGCGAAGCTCGCCACGCTCGCGGCCGATATGGCTGAAGATCCGCTCCCGGCCGAGCTTGCGGAAGCAGTCGAGAATGTCGCGACCGTGCTCAACTTCGGCGCGCAGGATCGCGCCGTGCTGGAAGCGGGGCTCGCGCTCTCCTTCCACCCTCGCATCGCCCGGCTGGGCTGGGCGCTCGAGATGGCGCATGAGGATATGGCCCGGGTCGCCGGCATGCTGGCCGGCGCCGAGGCGGTCCATGCCGGCACCATGGTTCGCACCAGCCTGCCGGTGCAGCTCGGCCTGTTCGAGATCGATATGGCGTCGGGCGGCGGCGTGGCGTTCGATGTCAGCTGGTGGTTCGAGACGCTGCTCGCCCGTGGCGGGCATGATCCCGAGCGGCTGATCGAGGCGCTCGCCGGCAAGCGCCAGCAGGCGACCCTCACCCTCGCCGACTTCCCCGCGATGCAGGGCGATGTCGATTTCGCCGCGCGGCTGCTCGCCGGTGCGGTGGAAACGCGCGCGCCGGGCATCAACATCCTGCTCCACGGCCCGCCCGGCGTCGGCAAGACCGAGCTCGCCCGAGCGCTTGCCGCGCATGGTGGCGCCGCCCTGTTCGCGGTCGGCGAAAGCGATGCCGACGGCACTGAGCCGCGCCGCCACGAACGCGTCGCCGCCCTGCTTCGTGCCCAGCGCGCGCTGCAGCGCGACGAGCGCGCCCTGCTGCTGTTCGACGAGCTCGAGGATCTGATCGGCGATGCGCGCCAGGTCGAGGGCAGCAAGCGCTTTGCCAACCGGGCCGGCTCGAAGATCTTCGTCAACCGCATGCTCGAGAGCAACAGCGTGCCGATCATCTGGACGAGCAACGCGATCGACAATGTCGATTCGGCCTATCTGCGCCGGATGAGCTTCGTCCTGAAGCTCGATCACCCGCGCGGCGCCGAACGTGATCGGGTGCTCGCCCGCATGGCCTCGATCGAGGGCTGCGCGGTCGGCGAGGCGCTTGCCGGCCTCGCCCGCCAGGCGCCCGAAACGCCGAGCGTCGCGCGTGCCGCGATGCGCGCCGCCCGGATCGCCGGCGCGGAGGCGGGGGACGACGCACGCGTCGCGCGCGCGCTGGTCGGCGGCCTGCGCGGCGCGCCGGTGCGCCCGGCCGAAGCCGCCGCCCGGATTGACCTCAGCCTGTTCGAGAGCGATCCGCCGGTCGCCGGCCTGGTCGAACGCCTCACCCGTCCCGGCGCGCCGCCCGGCTTTTCCGTCCTGCTCGCCGGCCCGCCCGGCACCGGCAAGACCCAGCTCGCCGCTGAAGTGGCTGAACGGCTCGGCCGCCCGCTCGCGACGCGACGCGCGTCGGACCTGCTGTCGGCATGGGTCGGCGAGACCGAGGCGAACATCGCCGCCGCCTTTCGCGATGCGGCCGCTGATGGCAGCGTTCTGTTTTTCGACGAGGCGGATTCGCTGCTGTTCGACCGCCAGACCGCTCGGGCGAGCTGGGAGGTGACTCAGGTCAACGAGCTGCTCACCTGGCTCGATCGCCATCCGCTCCCGGTGTTCGCCGCCACTAACGACCAGCGCAGGCTCGATCCGGCGGCGCTGCGCCGCTTCACCTTCAAGCTTGCCCTGCAGCCGCTCTCGGCGGCGACGGCGGCGCGTGCTTTCGAGCGCTTCTTCGCCTGTGCGGCGCCCGCTGGCCTTGCCAGGCTGAACGCGCTGACGCCGGGTGATTTCGCGGTCGTCGCGCGGCAGGTGAGGGTGACGGGTCCGCTCTCCGCCGAGGCCCTGCTTGGGCGGCTCGAGGCTGAACTGGCGGTGAAGCCGGGTGGGATGGCGACGATCGGGTTCTGAAATCGGGCGCGGCGCCACACCTCGCCAAACCCCTACCCGATCCTGTACCAGCCCCGCACATGAAGGCCCTGATCGACCCCAACAACGCCCTCTCCCGCGGCCTTGCCGAGATTCGCACTGAATATCAGGTCCCGGCCGGCTTTCCGGCGGATGTCCTCGCCGCCGCCGAGGCTGCCGCCCGCCGGGCCCCGACCGAACACAGGGATCGCACCGCCTGGCCCTTCGTCACGCTCGATCCGGCCAGTTCGACCGATCTCGATCAGGCCTTCACCATCGATCGCGAGGGTGCTGACCTGCTGCTCCATTATGCGATCGCCGATGTCGCCTGGTTCGTTGACGATGGCGGCGCGATCGATGGCGAAGCCTGGCGTCGCGGCGCGACCCTGTATCTGCCTGACGGTCGCGCCGGCCTCTATCCGCCCGTGCTCGCCGAGGGCGCCGCCAGCCTGCTTCCCGCCGGCCCGCGCCCGGCGATCATCTTCACCGTCCGCGTCGCGCCCGATGGCGGGGTCCGCCTCGACGGCGCCGAGCGCGCGATCATCCGCAGCACCGCCAAGCTCGCATATGACAGTGTGAAAGACAGCGACCTGCCCCCCGGTTTCGCCGAACTGGCGGATCGCATCGCCGCGGCCGAGGATAGGCGCGGCGCCTCACGCGTCGATCCGCCCGAGCAGGAAGTCGATGCGGTCGAGGGCGGGGGCTATGCGCTCGCCTTCCGCCCGAGGCTCGCCTCGGAGGATCGCAACGCGGCCCTGTCGCTGGCCACCAACCTCGCCATCGCGGACGCCCTTCAGGCCCATCACACCGGCCTGTTCCGGGTCATGGCCCCGCCCGACGAGCACGCTGTCCAGCGCCTGCGCCACACCGCGAAGGCGTTCGGGCTGATCTGGCCCGCCAACGAAACCCTCGCTCAATATCAGCTCGGCCTCGACGCCGCCGATCCCAAACAGGCAGCCTTCATGCTGGCGATCCGCCGCGCCGGTGCGGGCGCCTCCTATGTGCCGTTCCGTGAGGGTGTCGTCCCCTGGCACGCTGCGATGGCGGCGACCTATGCCCATGCCACCGCCCCCTTGCGCCGCCTCGCCGATCGCTATGTCGTCCGCGCGACTCTCGCCATCGCCAATGGCCGGCCGGTGCCTGAAGTGGTGACCGCCGCCTTCAGCCAATTGCCCGGCGTGATGGCCCGCGCCGACACGCTCGGCGGCCAGGTCGATCGCGCCGTGATCGATCTCGCCGAGGCGGTGATGCTCCAGAACTGCGTCGGGCGCGGCTTCCCCGCAATCGTCACTGACGTCGATGATCGCGGCGTCCGCATGCAGCTCCGAGATCTGCCCGTGGTTGCGCGCGTCGCGGCGCAGGGGGTCGAGCCGGGCGATGCGCTACAGGTCGTGGTGAGCGCGGTCGACCCGGCGCATCGGATGGTGTCCTTTCAGCGCGCGGGTTGAACGCCCGCCACGGACATCATAGCTGCGCGACCCATTGATTGCCGATCTGGCGCAGCACATCGAGCGGCACCCGGCCATGGCGCAGCACTGCGCTATGATAGGCCTTGAGGTCGAAGCGCGATCCCTGCTTCGCCTTGGCGCGCTGCCGGATATCGGCGAACACCGAATGACCCAGCTTGTAGCTGCAGGCCTGGCCTGGATTGACCGAGTAGCGCTCGACTTCGCGCGCGGCAAAGCCGGGCGTCTCGCCCTCCTGCTCGACGAAGCGCTGGATCGCCTGCTCGCGCGTCCATCTGAAGTGGTGCAGGCCGGTGTCGACGACGCAGCGATTGGCGCGGAACAGCATGAATTTGAGATAGCCGAGCCGTCCGAGCGGATCGTCGTCATACATGCCGATCTCGTCCGCCAGCTGCTCGGCATAGAGCGCCCAGCCTTCCCCGTAGCCGGAAAAGCCGTTGATCTTGCGGATCAGCGGCAGCTCCTTGTTCGACAAGGCGAGCCCGCCTTCCAGCTGATGCCCGGGCAGCCCTTCATGATAGACCGTGGTCGCGAGGCAGAATCGCGGCCAGTCGCCCGAATCCTTCAGGTTGAAATAGACGAGGCCCGGCCGCGAGCCGTCGATCGCGGGCGACTGGCTGAAGGCAGCCGCCGCCCCGGCTTCGGTCTGGGCCGGCACCCGGCGCACTTCGAAGCTGTAGGGCGGCACGCGCTCGAACACATCGGGCAGCTTGTGCCGGATCGCGTCGAGCCGCGCGTTGCAATAGGCGATCGCCTGCACCTTGCCCGCGTCGGTGTTGGGATAAAGCTGGTCGGGATTCTTGTAGAGCGCTGCCATGCGCTCGCCGACCGACCCGCCGGTGAAGCCCTGTTTGCGGAGCTCAAGGTCGAGCCGCGCCGAAAGCGCTTTGGCCTGGTCGAGCCCGAAGCGATGCACCTCCTCGGGGCTCATGCTCGCGGTCGTCGTCGCCTTCAGCGCGACGGGATAGAAGGCGGCGCCCTGCGGCAGTTTCCACACGCCCGCGTCATGAGTGGCCTTGCCGCGCAACGCACGGCTATAGGCGAGTTGGCGCTCGAGCGCCGGCAGCACGCCCGCGGTATAAAGTGCCGCCGCCTGGCGCCCGTATTCGTCACCCAGCCCCTTGGCCGCGGCGCGTCGCGTGATCGATTGCACCACCAGCGCGTCAGCGGCCGGCACGGCGGTCTTGCCCATCTGCTCGATGGCCAGGTCGAGGATGAAGTCGGGCGGCACGATTCCGGCGGCGGCATCATGGCGCATCCGCTCGGTCTGATCGTCGATCTGCCGCCCGAACGCCTGGATCCGCTGGAGATAGGCGTCGGCGTCGCCCTTGCTCTCGATCTTGTGCTTGGTGTCGAGAAAGTCCGGCACTGATTGATAGGCACCTGACAGCTGCGACACGACATAGGGGCTCGGGCCATAGGACGCGCCGCCGAAATCGAACGCCTGGACGGCGACCGCCGAGCGCCTGGTATAGAGCACGCAATCGAGATCGATCGCCTCCGCCGCCGACAGCGCCCGGCGATCGATTCCCTCGAGTTTCGCCAGTTCGGCTCTTGTCTCCGCCTTGCTCGCCGCGATCGCCGCCGCCGACTGGTCGCTGAGCTTGGCGCGCAGACCGGCATTGGCGCCCGTATCGAGCCCCAATTGAGTCGCCCCTTCCGGATTGCGGTGGAGCTGCGCCTGGACGAGGTCGTCGAACAGCCGTGACAGCGGCGCCGCTTCGGCCGCCCGGATGGGCGTTGCGATCAGGGCAGCGGTGGCGGCCGTGCCGGCGAGAAAGTCGCGGCGATTGGTGTGCATGGGGCGGGGTCCTCATCTCGAAGCGCGTCGAATCAACGCGTTGATGGCATGTCGCGCGCCGGGTGTCGATTGAACGAACCCATGGTGGCCGGCGGCCGATGTTCGCGGCGCCGCCGTCTCAAACCCGGTTCAGGATATCGATGAACTGGTCATAGAAACGGTCCTTGTCGGCCCACATCGCCACCTCGATCGATGGGCCGAACGCAGCCGGCACCAGCTGGCCCGACCGGTCATCCTCCTCGTCCAGCTCCTGTACGACCGAGAGGATCATCGACCGGGGCGAGGGCGGGGAAGCCGAGACCGCCAGCGAGGGATCGACCAGGATCGCCGCCGCCAGCGGATCCCAGAAATAGAAGCCTCCGCTGGTGACGAAGGACAGGTCTGCGGTCAGCGCGTCATGGACGAAGCGCGCCGCGGGGCTGGTCGCCGCCGCGGCGAAGCGGTTGTAGAAGGCCTTGTCCATCGGCACGAACTGGCTCGCGTCGAGCGGCACCAGGGTGATCGGCACGCCGCACTCGAACACTGCCTTCGCGCCGAGCACATCGAGGAAGATGTTCCACTCGGCGACCCTGTTGAGATAGTCGCCATCGACTGACTGGACATTGCCCGGCACGTCGATCGCCCCGCCCATCACCACGATCCGCGCGATCTTCGGCAGGATATCGGGATGGTCGCGCACCAGCGTCCCCGGGTTGGTCAGTCCACCGATCGACAGGATCGTGACAGGCTCCGGCGAGTCCCGCAGCGTCTCGTACAGGAATGTCGCCGCCGGTCGCGGATCGAGCGCCGCGGGGTTGGTCGGCAGGGTGAGGCCGAACAGGGTATCTGCCGGGATACGGATCGAATTGGGAAAGATGTTGGAATAGATCAGCGGTGCGCTCGTCCCCGATGCCACCGGCGTGTCGGGCGCTGCGGTGAGCATCAGCAGGTCGCGCACATTGCGGCCCGCAGGCGTGAGATGCGCGACCCCGCACCCGGTGGTGCTGATCCCGATTACCGTCACGCCGGGATGCTGCATCAGGAAAAGGATCGCCATCCAGTCGTCGATATTGACGTCGGTATCGATCAGCACCGGGATCGGCTGTGACATGGCGGGTTGCTCAATTCCGTGGCTGAACGAAGGGGAAGGGAGGCCTGCCTTTTTACCCGAGCCTCGACGGAATCACAGATCCAAGCCCTCGATTGACGGCTGACTGCAACGAGAATGGCACCAGTTCTCGTCCCGCTACCGCGCGTTCAGCCCGGCATTGCCCTCGTGCAGCCGCAAGCGCTGCGAGTTCTGATAATAAGGGACTGTCGCCCGGGCAGCGCCGCGCGGCTGAGGGGAGCCGGTCAGCGGCGAAGTGGCTACGACCATTTTTCTGTTTCCGACAACGTAGGACATTGATACCTTCCTCCCAAAGATACACCCCGGGGAGAGGCTCAATGACCAACTACACGCGCCGCGACATCGGCAAGACCTTCGCCGCCGCCACCGCAGCGCTCGCCGCAACCGGCACCGGCGCCGCCTCGGCGCTCGCCGCGCCGCTCGACATGAGCTTCCCGAAAGGCTTCCGCTGGGGCTGCGCCACCGCTTCCTATCAGATCGAGGGCGCCGCCAATGAAGACGGCCGCGGGCCGACCAACTGGGATGTCTTCTCCCACACCCCCGGCCGCGTCGCCAATGGCGACACCGGGGACGTCGCCTGCGATAGCTATCATCGCTATGCCGACGACACGAAGCTGCTGACCGGGCTCGGCGTCAAGGCGTACCGGATGTCGATCGCCTGGTCGCGCATTTTCCCCGAAGGCCGCGGCAAGCCCAACCAGAAGGGCGTCGATCACTATAACCGCGTCATCGACAACCTGCTCGCGGCCGGCATCGATCCCTATGTGACGATGTTCCACTGGGATCTGCCCGCTGCGCTCCCCGGCGGCTGGCAATCGCGCGACACGGCGAAGGCCTTCGCCGATTATGCCGGTTACATGGCCGGCAAGCTCTCCGATCGGGTCGGCCATTTCATGACCACCAACGAGATCCGCTGCTTCACCGATATCGGCCATCAGGAAGGCCGCCATGCGCCCGGCCTCAAGCTCGGCCAGGCGGACGTCAACCAGGTCCGCCACCACGGCGTCCTCGCGCACGGTCTCGGTGTCCAGGCGATCCGGGCGAGCGCGCGCAAGGGCACCCAGGTCGGCCTTGCCGAGAACACCGTCTTCCACGTCCCCGTGATCGAGACGCCCGAGCATATCGAGGCAGCGAAAAAGGCGACGCGTGAGGCGAACGCGATGTTCCTCACCGCGATCATGGAGGGGCGCTATATCGACTCCTACCTCACCGCGCAGGGCGCCGCCGCGCCGAAGGTCGAGGCGGGCGACATGGCCGCGATCGGCAGCCCGCTCGATTTCGTCGCGCTCAACGTCTACGCGCCGGTCTATGTCCGCGCCGACGCGTCAGCGCCGGGCTATGCGGTGATCCCGCATCTCGCCTCCTCGCCGCGCATGGCCTCGCCCTGGCTCTATGTCGGCCCCGAAGTCGCCTATTGGGCGGTGCGCACCGTCAGCGAGCTCTGGTCGCCCAAGTCGATGTACATCTCGGAAAATGGCTGCTCGGCCGACGATCCGCTGGTGAACGGCCGGGTCGACGATGCCGACCGCGTGATGTTCCTGCGCAACTATATCGGCCAGCTCCACCGCGCGGTCGCCGAGGGCTATCCGCTTCACGGCTATTTCCTGTGGAGCCTGATGGACAATTTCGAATGGGCTGACGGCTATACCAAGCGCTTCGGCATCCATTATGTCGATTTCCAGACCGGCCAGCGCCTGCCCAAGCTGAGCGCCGCCTGGTACCGGGAGCTCGTCGCCCGCAACGCCCTGGTGTGACTCCCTCCACTGCTGGTGAGCCGCTCGACGCGTTTGCCGTTGCCGGCAAGAAGAGGGGGCGCACGGATACTCTAAGGGCATTTACGTAAAGCGCAGCGCGCGCAAAGCGCATAACGACACGAGGGTTTCCTGTTCGGGCTGGCCGATCACCACGGGACGGCCTGCGAAAGGATGTCGCCTCATGACCCGTTTTCGTGTCGGCCGCAGCTCTTTCCTGGTGGCAACGAGCCTCGGCCTGCTGGTTGCCGCGTGCAACCGATCGCCGGACAAGGCGGTGACCTCCAACGAGGCGGCAACCTCGGCCGAGCCAGCGCTGAAGCCGTCTTCGGATCCGCTGCTGACCCAGGCGCGCGCGCTCTTCAAGCCGATCCCGATCAACGCGCCGGAACTGCCCGGCAACCCCGCCACTGCGGCGAAGGTCGCGCTCGGGAAGATGCTGTATTTCGATCCCCGCCTGTCGGTCACCCATTCCATCAGCTGCGCCTCCTGCCACAATATCGGCCTCGGCGGCGCGGACAATTCGCCGACATCGGCAGGTTTCCATGGCGAGCGCGGCGGGCGCAACTCGCCCACCGTGTTCAACGCGGTTTTCAATTTCGCGCAGTTCTGGGATGGCCGGGCGAAGGATCTCGAGGAGCAGGCGGGCGGACCGCTCGTCAATCCGGTGGAGATGGCCTCGCCGAAGCAGCATGTCGCGGAACAGCTTGCAGCGCTGCCCAGATATCATGACGCCTTCGCTCTCGCCTTTCCGGGTGATCCGAACCCGGTGTCACTGGCCAATGCGCAAAAGGCCATCGCGGTGTTCGAGGCGACGCTCATCACGCCGAACGCGCCGTTCGATCGTTATTTGCGCGGCGACACCACGGCGCTCGATGCCAACCAGAAGGCGGGTCTGAGCCTGTTCATGGACAAGGGGTGCACCGCCTGTCACGCCGGCGTCAATCTCGGCGGATCGATGTACGCGAAGTTCGGCCTGGTCGCCGCGCCCGACGTCAAATATCGCCCTGTCGCCGACAAGGGGCGTAGCGTGGTCACCGGCAAGCCGGCCGACGACTATTTCTTCAAGGTGCCCACTCTGCGCAACATCGCGCTGACCGCGCCCTATTTCCATACCGGATCGGAGCAGGATCTGGCGAAGGTCGTCGATGTCATGGCGAAGGTGCAACTGGGGCAGGATTTGACGAAGATCGAGACTGATCAGCTCGTCGCGTTCCTGAACGCGCAGACCGGGGATCAGCCCAGGATCGAAGCGCCGCAGCTGCCAGCCAGCGACGCCAGGTCGCCGCCCCCCGACAAATAGCCGCCGTCGATCCGCCGCTATCGCCGCTCCCGCAGCACGAAGCCCGCGCCGCGCACCGTGGCGATTTCCCAGGGCGCCTCGATCGCGCCGAGCTTGCGGCGCAGATAGCCGACATAGACGTCGACCAGATTGTCGCTCGCCTCCTCGCTCGCCTGCCAGGCCGCCTGGAGAATCTGGGCGCGGCTGACCGTCCTGCCCTTGCGCTCGAGCAGGAAGCCGAGCAGCGCCGCTTCGCGATCGGTCAGCGCGATCTCCTTGCCGTTGCACGACAGCATCCGCATGTCGCGGTCGAAGCGAAGGCCCATCGCTTCGGCCAGTGCGCGCGTCCGCGCGGCGACCCTGTCTTCGAGCGTTTCGTTCATTGCCTGCAGCTGGTCGTGCTGCGCCCGGATATGCGCCGCCATCGCGTTGAAGCCGCCGGCGAGCAGCCCGAATTCGGGCGCCAGGCCGCTGAGCGGCACTGGCGCGGTGCCGCCGTCGCGCAGCGTGGCGACCGCGGCGGTCAGCAACCGGATCGGCCGCAGGATCGAGCGCCGCAGGACGGCGACGAACAGCGCTGCACAGACCAGCAGGATCAACGCGATGATCGCGGCGACCACGGCGATCATCCGCTCGGTGCGCGCCAGCTCCCGGCGGGCGTCGAGCGTCTCGGCCTGCTCGCGCTCCACGATGCGGCCGGTCAGCGCGTCGAGCGCGGGGCTCGCCCGGTCCGCCGACATGATCCGGCGCAACCGCTCCAGGTCGCTGCGTTCCCCACGTTGCCGCTCATGGTCGCGAGGGGTTGACGCCATCCGGTCCTCGGCCTCGATCTGGGCGCCATAAAGGTCGAGCAGGCGCGGGGCGTCGCTGCCGGGCAGGTAGGGCGCCGCGCGCAGGCGAAGCGCGCTGTCGAGCTGCCCCTGGGAGAGCACCAGCTGCTCGACGGCGCGGTCGAGGCGCATCGCCGCGCCCAGCGCCAACAGCGCCAGCGCGACCGCCAGCACGGCGATCACGCCGGTCATGGCGCCGGCCCGGGCGTTGAGCGAAAGCGTCATCGCCGCGCCCTTAGAGCCACCCGGCCGATCGGCCAAATCCATCGGAATGCGCTCTTCTCAGGACATTCTCATGATCGCCGCGCCACAGCGCGTCCAAGGCGAGGCGAAAAGGGGAAGCGGATGCGCTGGATTGGGGTGGTCGCTCTGGGCGGCCTGGCAGTGGCCACGCCGGCGGCGGCGCAGCGGGGGCAACCAGCGCCGGACGTCGTCGTCACTGCCACGGGCGGCCTGCCCGGCCTCGCCGTCGATCCCGATCGGCTGCCGGTCGCGACCCAGACGGTCGACGCGGCTGCGCTGCGCAGCGGCGGCGTGGCCGATCTGCTGCGCGCGCTTGACGGCCAGGCGGCCGGCGTCACCCTGAATCAGGCGCAGGGCAATCCCTTCCAGCCCAATCTCCTCTACCGCGGCTATGAGGCGAGCCCGCTCGGCGGCAATGCCCAGGGGCTGGCCGTCTATGTCGACGGCGTGCGCTTCAACCAGCCCTTCGGCGACACGATGAACTGGGATCTCGTGCCCGATATCGCTGTCGCCCGGCTCTCGCTCCAGGGGGCGAATCCAGTGCTCGGCCTCAATGCGCTGGGGGGCGCCCTGTCGATCGACCTGAAAACCGGCCGCGACGTCCAGGGCGTCGGCGGCGAAGCGATGGTCGGCCGGTTCGGGCGCCGCGCCGTCTCAGCCGAGGCGGGAATCGAACGCGGCGGACTCTCCGCTTATGTCGCGGGAAGCGTCGCGCACGACGATGGCTGGCGCGATCACTCGCCCTCGACGATGCACCAGCTCTACGCCCAGATCGGCGGGCAGGGCAGTTGGGGCCAGGTCGATCTCAGGCTGCTCGGCGCGGAGACGGCGCTGACCGGCAACGGCACCGCGCCGGTCGAGCTGCTCGATTCGGCCTATCATGCGGTCTTCACCTATCCCGACCGGACCGCGAACCATTATGGCCGCGTCGTCCTCTCGGCCGATCTGGCGCTTGGCGACGGTCTCCGCCTGAAGCCGTCAGTCCATCTCGATCGTCTCCGCCAGCGCACCGCCAATGGCGACCTTTCCGACGCGCGGCCCTGTGACGGCGATGCCGCCTTGCTGTGCCTCGACGGTGCCGACGATTCACCCCTTACTGATTCGCGCGGCGAGATATTTCCGGCCTTTCTGGGCGACGGCCGCTACGCCCAGCTGAACGCCACCCGCACCGACACCACCGGTTATGGCGGCGAGCTGCGGCTGGAACGGGACGCGCCGCTCGCCGGCATCGCCAATCATCTCGCCGTCGGCGCCGGCTGGAGCGGCGCGCGCACGCGCTTCTCGGCCGATTCGACGATCGGCGCGCTCGGCGCCGACCGTGGCTTCGCGAAGGGGCAGGGGGTCATCGACATGGCCGGCGGCCCGATCCGCTCGGTCGATCTCGTCGCCCGGCGCGACGATATCGGCCTGTTTGTCGCCGACCTGCTGTCGCCGGCGCGCGACGTCGATGTGACGATCGCCCTGCGCTACAATCACGCGCATGTCCGGCTCGACGACCGCGCCGGCACTGCGCTCGACGGCCGGCACGGCTATGGGCGGGTCAATCCCTCGATCGGCGCGGTGTGGCGGGTAGGTTCTGGCCTGGCGCTCTACGGCGATTATGCCGAAACCAGTCGCGCGCCGACACCGGCCGAATTGTCCTGCGCCGATCCGGCCGCTCCCTGCTCGCTCAGCGCCTTTTTCGTCGCCGATCCCGATCTCCGCCAGGTGGTGGCGCGGACCGTCGAGGCCGGCGTCCGCGGCCGCCGCGCCTTCGGGGGCGCGACGCTCCGCTGGCGGGTCGGCGGGTGGCGTTCGACCAACGCCGACGACATCCTGTTCACCGCCGCCGCGACCGTAGGACGCGCTTTTTTCCGCAATGTCGGCGCGACGAGGCGACAGGGCATCGAGGCGCAGGCCAGCCTGGCGGCGCGCGACTGGTCGGCGACGGCGAGCTATGTGCTGACCGACGCGCGCTTCCGCACTGGCTTCACTGCCCAATCCCCCAATAATCCGGCCGCCGGCCCCGACGGCCTGATCGAGGTCCTGCCCGGCGACCGGCTGCCCGGCATTGCCCGCAACCGGCTGAAAGCCGCGGTGACCCGCCGGTTCGGCGATCGCGCCTGGGTGACGCTGGAGGGCCAATATGCGAGCGGCCGCTGGCCGGTCGGCGACGAGGCCAACCTGACCCGCCCGACGAACGCCTATTGGCGCGCCGACCTTTCCGCCGGGCTCCGCCCGTCAACGCGGATCGAGCTGTTCGCCGCCGTCGAGAATCTGTTCGATCGCCGATACGCGACCTTCGGCGCCTTCTCCGAGACCGGCGCCGTCGATTTCGCCGAGGCGCCGGGCATCCGCGACCCGCGCGCGATCAGCCCCGGCACACCGCGGCTCTGGAAGATCGGCGTCCGCCTCAGCCCCTGACTCGGGGCCGGCGATTCAGGGCGACGGTCCGCCCTTGTAAACTCGGGCCGATCTTACCGCTGTCCGAGTATAACCAGGCATTGCTGATACGGGTCGCGAAAATCGGGCTTCGCGCAAGCATTATTGGCGATTTGTCGCCAGGGCGGCGCAGATAGTAACGTTCCCCGCCACTGCCCGCGACTGGCTTGGCATCCCCGCGCAAAAACCCCACACTGCGCGAAAAACCGGAGAGGCCCCATGAACAAGATCCTGCCATTCGCCGCGCTCGCCCTCCTCGCCGGCCCCGCCGCCGCGAAGACCGTCACCATCGCTCCCGGCCCTGACGCCCAGTCTCGCCTCCAGGGCGCGTTGATCGAGGCGCAGCCCGGCGATGTGATCGCGCTCGGCGCCGGCCGATTCGAGCTGACTGACGGCCTCTCGCTCGACGTCGCGAAGGTCACGATCCGCGGCGCCGGTGCTGACAAGACCATCCTCGGCTTCAAGGGCCAGCTCGGTGCGGGCGAAGGCCTGCTCGTCACCTCGGACGATGTCGTGCTCCGCGATTTCGCGGTGGAGGATACCAAGGGAGACGGCATCAAGTCCAAGGGCGCGAACCGGATCGTCTATCGCGGCCTGCGCGTCACCTGGACCGGCGGGCCGAAGCCGACCAACGGCGCCTATGGGGTCTATCCGGTCGCGAGCCATGACGTGCTGATCGACGGCGTCACCGTCAGCGGCGCGTCGGATGCCGGCATCTATGTCGGCCAGTCGGAGAACATCATCGTCCGCAATTCGGTGGCGTCGGGCAATGTCGCCGGCATCGAGATCGAGAACAGCCGCCATGCCGATGTCACCGGCAACACCGCCACCCACAATACGGGCGGCATCCTGGTGTTCGATCTGCCCAATCTGCCGCGCGGCAATGGCGGCGATGTCCGCGTGTTCCGCAACAAGGTGGTCGACAACGACACCCCCAATTTCGCGCCGAAGGGGAATATCGTCGCGAGCGTCCGCAACGGCACCGGCGTGCTCGTGATGGCCAACGAGAACGTCCAGGTCACCGACAATGATCTGTCGGGAAACGCCACGGCGAACGTGATGGTCGTCAGCTACCGCAACGCCTTCACTGATGCGCACTACAATCCCTATCCGCGCCGCATCGAGGTCGCCGGCAACCGCCATGGCCGCGCCGGCTATGACCCGCAGCTGCCCGGCGCCGACCAGCTCAAGGCGGCGTTCGGCGGCGCGATCCCGCCGATCCTGTGGGACGGTGCCGGCGGGCCGGAGCTTGGGTTGCTGGTGACCGACAAGGTGCCGGTCCTCTCGCTCGGTCTGCCCCAGGGCGCCGCGATGGAAGCCGTGAAACCGGCGGTTATTGATCTGTCCAAGGGCGCCGCGATCGCGCCACCGGCTCCGGTAATACTACCGACCGGCATGGAGGAAGCGGCAAGGTGAAGCTCCTCTGGGCCCTTCTGCTTAAACCTTCCCCGGCGAAGGCCGCGGCCCAGTTGGGGGACATCACAACTGGGCCCCGGCCCTCGCCGGCTAAGATTCTATCCTGGTGCGTTTCAGCCTTTGCGAGCGTCACCATCCTGACAGCCGCGCTCGACCGTCCAACTCAGGTCAACGATGCCGCCATCACGGCGGAGGGCTACCCCGCCACCCTCTCCGAATACCATCTCTTCACCGACCTGAAGACCCGCACCCCGGCCCCTCGCGTTGCCGCCTATCACCTCAACACCCCGCTCTTTTCCGACTATGCCGAAAAGCAGCGCTATCTCTACATTCCCGCCGGCAAGAGCGCGCGGTACGATCCGGACAAGGTCCTCGATCTCCCGATCGGCGCTGCCCTCATCAAGACCTTCGGCTATCGGCAGCAAGGCACCTTCAGGCCGCTCGAAACCCGCCTGCTTCTCCACCGCGCGAGCGGTTGGGTCGCCATTCCCTATGTCTGGAACGCCGATGGCAGCGACGCAGTACTGAAACGGGCGGGCACCCGGATCCCCATTACCTTCGCTGATCCCGCCGGCCGCAGCCGCACGATCAGCTATTCAGTCCCCAACCAGAACCAGTGCAAGGATTGCCACGCGCTGGCGGGGGTCATCACCCCGATTGGCCCCAAGGCGCGAAACTTCAACGACGGCGTCCAGCTCCAGGCGTTGGTAGCAGCGGGCCTGCTCGATCGCGCGCCCGCCGACGCGCCGCGCCTCGCCCGCTGGGACGACGCAACCGCCCCGCTCGCCGACCGCGCGACCGCCTATCTCGAAACCAACTGCGCCCATTGCCACAACCGGGAAGGTGCTGCGTCCAACTCGGGCCTGTTCTTCGGCTGGAAGGAACCCGACCCGACTGCGCGCGGTATCCTCAAACACCCGGTCGCCGCCGGCCGCGGCAGTGGCGACCGGATCTACGATATCGACCCCGGTCACCCCGAGGATTCGATCATCCTGCTCCGCATGGTGAGCACCGAGCCTGGCGTCGCCATGCCAGAACTCGGCCGCGCCACCGCGCATGACGAGGCGCTGGCGATGCTGACCCGCTGGATCGCCGGCATGAAGCCGAATGGGAGTCAGCCGTATCGATGATGACAATGTGAGGAAGGGCCGGTCGAGGTTTCGTCCAGGCCGAGGCGAAAATCGTGAGATACGAGCATCGGAGCGCAGCGTGCTTACGGCACGTGAGCACCGAAGCGCAGTGGCGCGCGATTTGCAGCCCGGCATGGGCGAAACCTCGATCGGCCCGTAGTGGGGGGCTTCTGTTGCCCGGTGCCCCCCGTACCGCTGGAATCCGCTTCTGTTGCCCGGTGCGGCCCGGACCGCGCTTTCGTCCTTAGTAAACTAGACCGTTAGGTCCGGTTTACGCGGCAATCGCGAGTGCTTCGTTGTCGTTAGCACTTGTGGTTTTGAGCCTTTTACAGGTTACTCAGCCCGGGCAAAAACAGCGCTTTTCAATACACGTCGATCCTGGTTCGACCCCGTCATGACCGGTCCGTGAGGGCCGGTTGTGGTGGAGTCGCCGGGTACTGCCCCCGGGTCCGCTGCATCTATTGCACGCCGCAATTTATCACCATAGCCGACGGCGAACCGGCGGCACGCCTAATATAGGCACTGCGAACTTAATGAAAAGCCCGCCTTTCACTCGCCACAATATAAGCCCATATCGGGTGCGTTATGTTGACCCAGCGTTCCCGCTACGCGCTCCGCGCGATGATGTTCCTGGCAGAAGCACCCGCAGGCGGCCCCCCGATCCCGATGAACAGGATCGCGGCCGAGGCGAACGTGCCGCGCAAGTTCCTCGAGTTGATCCTCGCTGATCTGCGCGAAGCCGGTTTCCTCCACAGCCATCGCGGCAAGATGGGGGGCTATTGCCTCTCGCGCCCGACTCACCTGATCTCGCTCGGCGAGATCATCCGGGTGATCGAAGGGCCGCTCGCGCTCGTGCCGTGCGTCAGCCGTACTGCTTACCGGGCGTGCCGCGACTGCAAGGACGAGGCGACCTGCGCGATTCGCCACGCAATGATGCGCGTCCGCGACGAGACCGCCCGAATCCTCGACGGCACCAGCCTCGCCGACGCCAACGCGCGGGATCTCGCCGCAGCCTGATCAGGCCGCGCGTTTGCGCAGCTCGTCCCGAATCTCGCGCAGCAGCGCGACATCGGCCGGCTCGGCCGCCGGCTCCGCGGGAGCGACCTCTGGCTTCGTCATCAGCTTCGTCGCGGCCCGCACGATCAGGAAGATGATGAAGGCGAGGATGAGGAAATTGACCACCTGGGTGATGAACGCGCCATAGCCGAACACCGAGACGCCGGCCTTTTTCAGCGCCGCATAGTCGGTCGATCCGGCCAGCGCCGCGGGCACCTTGCCGAGCACGACGAAATGGCTGGAAAAATCGAGCCCGCCGAAAATCTTGCCGATAATCGGCATCAATATGTCATCGGTCAGCGAAGAGACGATCTTGCCGAATGCAGCGCCGATCATCACTGCGACGGCGAGGTCGAGCACGTTGCCCCGCGCGATGAATGCCTTGAAGTCCTTGAACATGCCTCGCCTCCATCCGATTTTGCTACCGCGTGCCTACGCTAGTCGGGTATCAGGGCAGCGCAAGGGTTGGAGGGATTGTTCATGAACTACCGTAACGTCTTCGCGCTGACATCCGCCGTCGCGCTCTCCGCCTGCGGCCTCAACAGCGTTCCCACGGCTGAGGAGAACGCCAAGGCGCGCTGGGCCGATGTGCAGAACGAATATCAGCGCCGCGCCGACCTCATCCCCAATCTGGTCAGCACGGTGAAGGCCTATGCCGCCCAGGAAAAGACCGTCTATGTCGAGGTCGCCGAAGCGCGCGCAAAGGCAACTTCGATCCAGGTCAGCGCGAACGATCTCACTGATCCCGCCAAGGTGAAGCAGTATCAGGACGCCCAGAACACGCTGGGCGGCGCCATCGGCCGGCTGCTGTCGATCACCGAAAACTATCCCGATCTCAAGTCGAACACCAATTTCCTGGCGCTTCAATCGCAGCTCGAAGGCACCGAGAACCGCATCACGATCGCGCGCCGCGATTACAACACGGCGGTCCAGGGCTATAACACCCGGATCCGCACCTTCCCCGACGCGATCGGCGCGAAGGTCTTCTACGGTGCCAAGCCGATGACTCCGTTCGAGGCGACGACGCCCGGGGCGGAGAAGGCGCCGACGGTCAATTTCGGGAACAGCAACTGATCCGATTATGTGCCCTCCTGTTGATGCTGGCCGGGTGCGGCGCTGCCGCCCCGGCCGCATCGCTGCCGGAGTCGATGGCGTGATCCGGGAGATATCCCCTCCAGAAAGGCTTGCCGCATGAGTTTCCTCCGCTTCGTCCTCGCCGCGGCGCTGATGCTCTGCGGCGCGCAGTTCGCCGGGGCGCAGACCTTCCCGCCGCTCACCGGCCGCGTCGTCGACGACGCGCATCTCCTGTCGGCGCCGCAGATCGCGCAGCTCACGCAGCTCTCCGAGGATATCGAAAAGGCGTCCTCCCGGCAGTTCGTGGTTGCGACCATCCCCGATCTCCAGGGCCATGAGATCGAGGATTATGGCTATCAGCTCGGCCGGGCCTGGAAGATCGGACAGGGCGGCGCGAACAACGGCATCATCCTGATCGTCGCGCCCAAGGAGCGTAAAGTCCGGATCGAGGTCGGCTACGGCCTCGAACCGATCATGACGGACGCGCTGTCCAGCGTGATCATCAACGAGACGATCCTGCCCAAATTCAAGGCGGGCGACATGCCGGGCGGCATCATTGCCGGTGCCAATGCGATCGCCGACCAGATGAAGCTGCCGCTCGAAGCCGGCGAGGCCCGCGCCGCCAAGCTGGCCGCCACCCCCAAGCGGAGCCAATCGAGCGCGAGCGGCATACCCTTCGTGGTCATCTTCTGGATCATCGTGATCGCTTTCGTCGTCCTGTCGCGCTTCCGGCGCGGCACCAGCGGGCGCCGATATCGTGGCGGGATCGCGCCGGTGACGCTCTGGGGGTCCGGGCTCGGCAGCGGCTGGGGCAGTGGCTGGGGAAGCGGCGGCGGTGGTGGCGGCGGTTTCTCGGGCGGTGGCGGCTCGTTCGGGGGCGGCGGCGCTTCGGGGGGCTGGTGATGGTACGGATTACGACTCTCACGTCAGAGGATCACGCGCTCATCTCCGCGGCGGTAACAGCTGCCGAACGGGACACGGACGGCGAGATCGTGACGATCGTCAGCGAGCGATCGGATCAATATCACGACGCGGCACTGCATTACGCCTTTGCCGCCGCGCTGGCGGTGATCGCGCTGGCGGCGATCAGCCCCGGCGCGCTCGAGACGAAGTTCGGCTGGTTCTCCAATGGCTGGGGGGCACTCGATGCGCGCATGCTGCTGTTCGGCGTGCTGATCGTCGAGACGGTCATCTTCCTGCTCGTCCGCTACGCACTCGCCTGGATGCCGCTCCGCATGGCGCTGACCCCGCGCAGTACGCGCGCGCGCCGGGTACGGCGGCGGGCGATTCAGTATTTCAAGGTCGGCGCCGAGCACCGGACCGGGGCGCGGGTCGGCATCCTGCTCTTCCTGTCGCTTGACGAGCGCATGGCCGAGATCGTCGCCGACGAGGCGATTCACAAGGCAGTGCCGGCCGAGCGCTGGGGCGAGGCGATGGCGGCGCTGATCGACGAGGTGCGCGAGGGTCGCCCGGGCCAGGGGATGGCCGCGGCGGTCGCCAGCATCGGCACGATCCTGGCGGAGAATTTCCCCAAGACCGAGAGCGATCGCAACGAACTGCCGGATCGGCTGATCGAATTGTGAGCGACGACCCCGCCGACACGGTCTGGGCAGGCCGGTTCATTACCGTCAAGAAGCAGGGCAGCTGGGAATATGTCACCCGCGCCCGCGGCATCCAGGCGGCGGTGATTCTCGCGATCGACGACGGCGACGTCATCCTGGTCGAGCAATATCGCGTGCCGCTCGGGCAGCGTTGTCTCGAGCTGCCGGCAGGCCTGGTCGGCGACGAGGAAGAGGGCGAATCGGTCGAGCTGTCCGCCGCGCGCGAGCTCGAGGAGGAGACCGGCTACCGGCCCGATCACATCGAGCCGCTCGGCTATTTCTACTCCTCGCCGGGCATGGTGTCGGAAGGCTTCACGCTGGTCCGCGCGACCGGCCTGACCAGGGTGAACGATGGCGGCGGGCTCCCCGACGAGGATATCACCGTCCACCGCGTGCCGCTTGCCGGAATCGGCGATTTCGTTGCGGCGAAGCGCGCCGAAGGCGTTGGCATCGATGTCCGGATCATGATGCTGCTCGGGCCGTCGATCCTCGGCTGATCAGCGGAAATTGTGCCCCTTCTGCGAGAGCACCGAGCGCTAAATCTGATCCGTTCGTCCTGAGTAGCCATCGAGTAGCCGCGCAGCGGCGTATCGAGAGGGCGTATCGAAGGACAGGCCCCGCGCGACAACCTGTCCTTCGATACGGGCCCTCGATACGCCTTCGGCTACTCGGTCCCTACTCAGGACGAACGGGGTGGCGATCATGATTTGACGCCCTCGGCTGATCAGCGGAAATTGTCGGCGTAGCTCTGCAGCTTGAGCTTGCGCTCGGGCGCGGCGATCACGGTGAACGCCAGGCCCTCGCGCTCGGCATAGGCAATCGCCGCCTCCTTTGTCGGGAAGCCGAGCCTGATCTGGTCGCGGGTATCGCCCGATCCGGCCCAGCCGGTCAGCGGGTCGGGCCGCTTCGGCTCGGCCGGCTCGAATTCGAGCGTCCAGCGATCGGTGCGGGCGCGGCCCGATTGCATCGCGTTCTTGGGGCGCTGGAAAATGCGTGCGGTTGCCATATCGATTCCTTGAACTCCCGGACCCTCTATCGCGGTTGCGCGCGCCGCGCATCCGCATTTTTCGTCCGCGTCGTCGGCACGGCCGCGGCGGGGTCGTCGGGCCAGGGATGGCGCGGATAGCGGCCGCGCATTTCCTTCGCGACCGCGGCCCAGCTCCCCGCCCAGAAGCCGGGCAGGTCACGCGTCGTCTGGATCGGCCTGCCGGCGGGCGAGGTGAGGCTGAGCACCAGCGGCACCCGGCCGCCCGCGACCGTCGGATGCGCGGCCAGCCCGAACAATGCCTGGGGGCGGAGCTCGACGCGGGGTCCCCCTTCCGCTGCGTAATCGATCGGGTGGCTGCTGCCGGCCGGCGTATGAAAATAGGTCGGCGCCTGCGCATCGAGAGTCCGCAGCGTATCCCAGCCGATCACCCCGCGCAGCGCATCGGCAAGCGCGCCCGGGTCGAGCGCGTCGAGGCGGCGCTTGCCGGAGAGAAGCGGCGTCAGCCATTCGTCGGCGCGCGCGAGCAGCCCTGCCTCGTCGATCTCCTCGACCGCGACGCCAGCGCTCCGGACGAAGGCGATTCGGTCGAGCAGGGCGCGGGCGGCCTCGCTCCAGGGGAGAAGCGACAATCCCCCGGCCTGGACGGCGGCGAGCAGGGCGGCGGCGATCTCCTCCGCATCGGCATTGGCGTCGGGGCCGCTCGACAGCCGGATCGCGCCGAGCCGTCGCTCGCGCAGCGCCTGGATGCCGCCGGTTGCCGCATCGAAGGTCACGGTGCGGCGAGTCTCGATCCGGTCGCCGAACAGTGCCTCGACGGTGGCCAGATCGATCGGAGCGGCGGAGAGGATGCGCGCGCCCGCCGCCATGCCCTGAGTCTCGGCGACCGCCAGCCACTCGTTGCGGGCGAGTGAGGAGGTCGGATCGAGCTTGAAGCCCCGGCCGCCGACCGAGGCCCAGGTCTCGCCCGAGGCATCGCGGCGCCTGGCGATGCGGTCGGGAAAGGCCAAGGCGACGGCGAGGCCAACTTCTTCTCCCCTCCCGCGAGCGGGAGAGGGAGCGAGCGAGGCCCAGCGTTTCGCCAGCTTCCGCCCGCCTTCCGCCCTGGGCCCGCGTTCGGTCCGCCAGCGCCGCAGCCGCGTCTCCAGATCGACATCATTCCCGCCCAGCCCGCGCTCGCCGAGTAGCACCGCGACCTCCGCCGCCGTCTCCGCCAGCCCCATCTCTCCGGCGCGCACCAGCATGTGGCCGAGCCGGGGCGGCAACGGCAGCCTGGCGATCGCCTTGCCATGCTCGGTCGGTCGCCCATCCGCGTCGATCGCCTCGAGCGCCGTCAGCCGCGCGCGCGCCTCCTCGATCGCCGCCGCCGGCGGCGGATCGAGCCACGCCAGCATGCGCGGATCGGCGACGCCCCAGAGCGCACAATCCAGCGTCAGCGCCGACAGGTCCGCCTCCACTATCTCGGGCGGATCGAAACGCGGCAGCCCGGCCGTCGCCGCCTCTTCCCACAACCGATAGGCGATCCCGGGCATCTGCCGCGCCGCTCTCCCCGCCCGCTGGGTGACGGCGGCCTGGCTCGCCCGCTCGGTGACGAGCCGGGTCATGCCCGCCGCGCGATCATAGCGTGGCCGGCGGGCCAGCCCTGAATCGACGACGACGCTGATTCCGTCGAGCGTCAGGCTGGTTTCGGCGATCGAGGTTGCGAGGACGATCTTCCGCCGGCCCTGCGGACCGGGCGCGATCGCCGCGCGCTGAGCTGCGGGGTCGAGGCTGCCATGGAGTTTGTGGAGGATGATATCCTCACCCAGCCCCTCGATCCGCTCGGCGGTCCGCTCGATCTCGGCGACGCCGGGCAGAAAGGCGAGAACGCCGCCGCGCTCGTCACGCACCGCAAGCCGGATCGCGGCGGCAACCGAATCCTCGATCCGCGCTTCGGCGGCGCGGCCGATATGGCGCAGCGTAAGCGGATGGCTGCGGCCTTCGCTTTGGATGACGGGGGCCCCCTCCGATTGGCCGCCCATCAGCGCCGAAAAGCGGGCGCCGTCGAGCGTCGCCGACATCGCCACCAGCCGCAGATCGGGACGAAGCGCACCTTGCGCGTCGAGCGCGAGCGCAAGCCCGAAATCGCTGTCGAGGCTGCGCTCATGCACCTCGTCGAACAGCACCGCGGAAACACCGGCGAGCTCGGGGTCGGCCTGGATCCGGTTGACGAAAATCCCTTCGGTCACCACCGTCACCCGCGTCGCGGCGGAGCGCTTCGAATCCATCCGCGTCGCATAGCCGAAGGTCTTGCCGACCGGCTCGCCGGCCTGGCTCGCCATCCGCTCGGCGGCGGCACGCGCGGCGAGGCGGCGCGGCGACAGGAGCAGGATCTCGCCATTGCACCATGGCTCGGCGAGCAGCGCCGGCGCGACCGCCGTCGTCTTGCCGGCGCCGGGCGGGGCGACGAGCACGGCGTTCGGGCCGGCCCGCAAGGCAGCGAGCAGGTCGGGCAGAACCGCGTGAATAGGGAGCGGCGTCATTCGATAGCCTGGCCGGTCATGAGGGCCTGCCTATGCCCCAAATCGCCTTCACACCACCTGTAACCCGCCAATTTCATCCATGTCCTAGCATCACCCGGGCGAGCGATGGTACGCGTTGCCAACAAACGGAGAATCGCGTGGCCGCTCACAGCCATCATCACGGCCATTCGCACGCCCATGAGGCTGGCCATGATCACCATGGGCATGGCCATTCCTCCCATGGCCATTCCCACGCGCCCACCGAGGCCGGGTTCGAGCGCGCCTTCGCGATCGGCATCGCCCTCAATCTGGGCTTCGTCATCATCGAGGCGGGCTTCGGCTTCGTCGCGCACTCGGTCGCGCTGCTGGCGGACGCCGGGCATAATCTCTCCGACGTGCTTGGGCTCGCTGTAGCCTGGGGCGCCGTGGCGCTCACCAAAAGGGCGCCGACCAAGCGATTCACTTATGGGCTGAAGGGCACGACGATCCTCGCCGCGCTCAGCAATGCGCTGCTGCTGCTGGTCGCGCTCGGGGCGATCGTCCTCGAGGCCGCGCAGCGCCTTGCCGCGCCGGCGCCGGTTCAGGGCGAGACCGTCTCGATCGTCGCTGCGGTCGGCATCGTCGTGAACCTCGCGACAGCGCTGCTGTTCGCGCGCGGCCGCAAGGGCGACATCAATGTCCGTGGCGCCTTCCTTCATATGGCGGCCGACGCGGCCGTGTCGGCCGGCGTCGTGATCGCCGGCCTCATCATCCTGTGGACTGGCAACGCCTGGATCGATCCGGTCGTCAGCATCGCGATCGCGGTGCTGATCTTCGGCCAGACCTGGGGGCTGCTGCGCGAATCGGTCGAGATGTCGCTTGATGCGGTGCCGCGCGGCATCGACTACGACAAGGTGTGGATCGAGTTGCGCCTGCTGCCCGGTGTCGCCCGTGTCCACCATGTCCATATCTGGCCGATGAGCACGACTGAAACCGTGCTCACCGCGCATCTCGTGATGCCCAAGGGGCATCCCGGCGACGTCTTCCTCGAGGAAGCGCGCGCGATGCTGAAGAAGAAGTTCGGCATTGGCCACGCGACGATCCAGGTGGAGATCCTCGGCGAAAACTGTCCCGAAGGACGCGTGCCTCAATAGGCGCGGGCGACCGCGAACTCGACTGCCTCGACCATCGCGTCCTTGGCCTTGCCGGGGCCGAAGCTGCCGAGCGCATCGATGGCGCGCTGGCCATAGTGGCGGGCGCGGGCAAGCGTATCGTCGACCGCCCGGGTCGAGCGGACCAGCGCGATGGCGTGCTCGAAATCCTCGTCGCGCGAGCGGTGGCCCTCGATCGCGGCTTTCCAGAAGACCCGGTCGTCCGGATTGCCGCGCGCATAAGCGAGGATGACGGGAAGCGTCGACTTGCCCTCGCGGAAATCGTCGCCGGCATCCTTGCCCATCGTGCCGGCGTCCGAGATATAGTCGATCGCATCGTCGACGAGCTGGAAGGCGATGCCGAGGTTGCGGCCATAGGCATCGAGCGCGGCTTCCTCGGCCTCGGGCCGCTCCGCCACCACCGCGGCGATCCGGCAGGCGGCGGCGAACAACGCCGCCGTCTTCGCGCCGATGATGTCGAGATAGCGTTCCTCGCCGATATCGATCCGCCGCGCGGCGGTGAGCTGGTTGACTTCGCCCTCGGCGATGATCGCGCTGGCGCCCGACAGGATCTTGAGGACCTTGAGGCTGCCATCCTCGACCATCAGTTCGAAGGCGCGGCTGAACAGGAAATCGCCGACCAGCACGCTTGCCGGATTGCCCCAGATCAGGTTGGCGGTGCGCTTCCCGCGCCTGAGGTCAGATCCGTCGACGACATCGTCGTGGAGCAGGGTGGCGGTATGGATGAACTCGACTGAAGCGGCGAGCCGGTGGTGCCGCGCGCCCGTATAATCGAGCAGCCTTGCGCTCGCGAGGGTCAGCATCGGCCGCATTCGCTTCCCGCCGCCGGCGATCAGATGGCCGGCCAGTTCGGGAATCAGCGGAATCTCGGACTGCATGCGATCGAGGATCACTGCGTTGACGAGATTGAGATCGCCCGCGACCAGCTTGACCATCGAGTCGAGCGAGGGCTGGGGCCGTGCGTCGAGGCGGTGGATGGTTGCACTCATGTCCCGCGCGATGTGGCCGCAGAGCCGGACAAAGGCAAGCCTTCGGGGTTGCGCGGGTCGTTTCGGGCACGCAAAAGGTTCGCGAAACTGGCAAGGAAGACACAGGTGACCGACGAAACGCTCAGCGGCTATCGCCAGAGCATCGACAATATCGACGCGGCCCTGGTGTTCCTGCTCGCCGAGCGCTTCAAGGTCACCCAGGCGGTCGGCCGCTACAAGGCGACAAGCGGCCTGCCCGCCGCCGATCCCGGCCGCGAGGAAGCCCAGATCGCCCGGCTGCGCGGGCTGGCCCGGGATGCGAATCTGGATCCCGAGTTCAGCGAGAAATTCCTGCGCTTCATCATCGACGAGGTCATCCGCCACCATGAGCAGCTGCAGGGCGGGGGATGAGCGTGCCGCGAACAGGTGAAAGCTATTCGCAGACAAGCACGCGACCACGAAGAATCCAGCGTAGTGAACCAGAAGGTCGTTCGGCCCGATTCTATTTCCGTCATGCCGGGCTTGTTCCCATAGGCGCTAAGTTAAGGAAAGATCGCGTTATCTCAATATCCTACCGTCATCCCGGACTTGTTCCGGGATCCACCGGGCCACATTCTCCACGTTTCGACTGGTCGAGACGCCGGCTCAGTGGATGCCGGAACAAGTCCGGCATGACGATTTGGAAACAGATTCGTATCTAAAATGGACGCGTTACAGCGATATAGCCGCTTACCTTAGCGCTTATGGGAACAAGTCCGGGGTGACGATACATAATGGGACGACCTTCTGATTCAGGAGACTGGAATGCGCGCGGGGAAATGGCCTGCAAGACTCGCCAAGGGCCTGCTCGCTATCGTCCTGATTCTCGCTGCGGCGGTCTACTGGCTGTTCTACGACAATCGCCTGCCACCGACAGGCAGCTTCCCGCTCGATATCGCCGCAATCCGCGCCGAGGCGGCGCGAATCCCCGGTGACAAGGCGCGCCTCATCCAGGTCGAGACGGTCTCGCACAGCTGGAAGCCCGGCATCGCGATGGTCGCCGGGACCGGCTGGGCGAAGATCGACCTGGTCCGCAACAGCTATCGCCTCGTCTTTCCGACAGGCTCTATCATCATCGATACGGGCTTCGATCCGAAGACCGCAGCGGCGGACAAGGTCGACCGGTTTGACGACGCAGCCTACCGGCGCGTGCAGGCGGCGCTCGACGGCGCGATGCGCATCGTCGTGACGCACGAACATGCCGATCATATCGGCGGCCTGCTCGCCAGCCCGCATCTGCCGCGCCTCCTGCCGCACACCATCCTCAACCCCGAACAGTTCGCCGAGTCCGGGCGAAGCGCGCCGCTCGCCTGGCCGAAGGGCAGCCGCGCCGGCTTCAGGCCGCTCGACTATCAGGGGATGATCGCGATCGCCCCCGGCGTGGTGCTGATCCGGGCGCCGGGCCACACGCCGGGCTCGCAGATGGTCTATGTCCAGCGCGCCGACGGCCAGGAATATCTGTTCATGGGCGATGTCGCGTCGGAGGCTGACAATGTCCGCCTCGAGCGGATCCGGTCGAGGCTGGTGACGGATTTCATGACGCACGACGATCGCCGGGCCGTGATGCTGCAGACGATGGCGCTTCACCGCCTGGCAGCGGCCGAGCCGCGGATCGCGCTGGTGCCGGGGCATGATGCGGTGGCGACGGCCGCGTTCGAGCGCAGCGGGCTGCTGGTGCCGGGCTTTCGGGATTGACCGGCCTGTCGGGGCGCCGCGGCAATCGCTGGTGCATTTTTCGGGTTCGGGCGCTGAGGTGAGGGGTCTCGCGTCACCAAAGGCGGGGGGGTATGACGGAGCGGTGGGGATAAAGGGGCGGCGTCGAACAACGTCCAGCAAGGGAACTATATACTCGTGCGACCTGATTGCTGTCGGGCGCCTCTTGGGCTCAGGGCCTAGGAAGCGGCTGTCATCCATGCCAACAGCTAGCCCACCAGCTGTACCCGACAAGGGAATCATTGCTAAGCAGGAGAATTAAGGCTGAGCCGGACGGCTTCAGCAACGGAGGTCCAGATGGCGTCGACTGCTATTCTCGTTGGGAACGCCACTTACAGTCGGCAAGATAGCTTGCCTTGTTGCATTGAAGACGTGGCAGCCATGAAAGCGCTGGTTGAAGCGACCGGTCGCTACTCGGCAATTCATGCATTAACGGATTTAGACGCAGATGGGATGCGTGAAGCGGTCCGCACGGCCATATCGGCCGATGACACGCACGATGAGGTGTTTTTTTACTTCTCCGGACACGGCACCCAGATTGGTACAGAATTCTATTATTGCGGCACCCAGTTCGACGACGCTCGCCCTAATGAGACCGGAGTTTCAAACGCCGAGCTTCACAACCTGCTTCGTGCAGTCAACCCTGACCTTTTGGTTAAAGTGGTTGACGCTTGTTTCTCCGGTACTCTCTTGGTCAAAGGGAATCTCCCACAATTGGCCATCCCGAAAGACGGATTCCGGCACGTTCTGCAGTTCTCATCGTCTTTGGACAGCCAAACTTCGCTCGCCGGTGAGCCACTCAGCGTCTTTACGCGTGCCTTCTGTGATGCGAGCGTCCGGAAGACATCGGGCCCCATCTACTTCACAGATATCTTCAATACGTTACGTGATGACTATCTAGGGAACGACGAGCAGACACCGTTTTTTGTCTCCCAGAGTACGGGTCGTGAGTTGTTGGTCGACGACGCGACGAAGCTGGCCGAGTTTCGGGAGTTGCTAACGACTCGCTGGAGCGGGTTCGACCAAGGCGAGCACGGGGCTGAAAGCGCGCTCGCAGTCACTGAGCCACTCAGCGCAAAGAAACTTCTGTTGGCGGCGGAAGGGCGGTTGGGCAATCCAGAACGCGTGAAACTCTTGATCGACGAGTTGTTCGACGGCGTTCTGGCCCGTTTTAATAACGGAGAGTTTGGCGAGTTCTTCGAGGTCGACAAGGTAGAACACGCAACGTACCAAGAGGTAACTGCTCGCGATCTCATAATCCGAGTCTTGGCGCGTGAAACACGACCCGACCGGCTAGTGACGGCCGAGATTCCGAAGGCTAAAACCAAATCGGACGCCTTTGGCCTAATCGCGCATTCAATGGTTGCACTCAGCCCAGAATGGATGGGTACAGAGCACTATTCTCTAGAACTGAATTGTACGCTGACTAGGGCGCAGCTCCGACTCAACTTGACGCCGCGTTTTCGTACGCTCCAGCGATTGGTGCTGGTTCTCAGTTGCGCACCGAGCTTGGACCAATGCTATATTTTCGAAATCTTGACGCAGCACCTCCGCACGGACTGGGACAGATTTGCTCAAGACGGTAGCGAGCTAGTTCGACGTTGGTACAAGCTCGGATGGGATGAGGAGCCCGATGGTATCATCGAAAAGGTGTGCGTCGCGCTGGAGAATGCTGCACGCAAGCACATCGAAGAAACGGCCGCTCGGCTTGCCAAGGAGTGAGAGCGACGCGCGCAAGCGTACACATAATCGCGTCAAACGGCCACGATTGGGTGGACTGTGTTGAAAAAGTCGGCCTCCCGGAAACCGGCGAAACATTCGAACTTTAAGTACTTTCGACGCACAGCGCATTACGGTGACACGTGCAATAACCCCTTTTCTCTCATGTGATTATGAGCGATCAATTGAGAGGTTATTGCACGTGTCACCGTAACTTCGGTTGCGCCTAAGAAGGCTGATCCCCACCTTCGGAACACCGTCAATTCGGTCAATTCGGGAGGTGGACTGCACCCGTAATCCAGGAATTTTCGACTGATGAACCACATTACCCCGGAGTGGGCGCAGGTGATCACTGGTGCGCTGAGCGCGATAGCCACCTTGTTCGCAGTCGTGGCTGCGATGTGGCTGCCCCGTGCAGAACGGCAGCGTGCGGCTGGAGAGGTTGGTCGGGCGCTCATGGAGCTTACCAACTATGCGATCGACTTCGGAGGTCGTCTTGAGACCGATTTGCTTCGGGTCGATCCAGAGAAGGAACGGCAGGAGCTTAAACTGCTTCTGGCGGTAGCGGAGCGACTGACGCTTCGGCAGAGTGTAGCGCGACGATCTGGATGAGAGTCTAGCGACGATCAGGATGAGAGTCCGACGATCGCGACGAT